>JACPBT010000019.1 GCA_016180145.1 Candidatus Woesearchaeota archaeon
ACTTCGCAGCATTTTGAGCAGCGCGTTGGCGTTTATGTTGATGTCCAAAACATGTATTATTCTGCGAAGAACCTTTATAATGCAAAGGTTAATTTTGCATCCATTCTTAAGGCATGTGTTGGCAAGCGGCGCCTTGTGCGCGCAAACGCTTATGTGATTAAGGCAGACATTGAGGAACAGGATAAATTTTTCAATGTCCTAAAGGAAATCGGCTTTGAGGTCCGCTCAAAGGATTTGCAGGTTTTTTTCGGAGGCGCCAAGAAGGGCGACTGGGATGTAGGGATTGCCATGGACATGATTGAGCAGGGCCCAAAGCTGGATGCCATGGTTCTTGTTTCAGGCGATGGCGATTTTATTCCTGTTTTGCAGCATCTCAGGCGTGCCATTGGCTGCCGTGTTGAGGTTGCCGCCTTTGGCAAGTCAACTTCCCGCAAGCTGATTGAGGAAGCAGACAGTTTCCTAGACCTTGACAACAGACGTTTCCTTATCATGCCTGCCGGCAAGCCTGATTCATCCACGCCTGCTCCTTCCCCACCCGCAATTGGGAAGGAATAGCTGCGGCAGCTGTTGCTACATACATTATAGCCTGTTTGCATAAAACTTTTTAAATCCGGTTTTTATCGTGTTTTACTATGTCTTTTGATGAGGATGCTTTGGCACTTCACGAGTCTGCCAGAGGCAAAATCGCTGTTGTTTCAAAGATTCCTCTTGCATCGCGGCGCGACCTTTCCCTTGCCTACACTCCCGGCGTTGCCGCTGTCAGTTCTGCAATTGCTGCAGACAGGAAGCTGGCTTACAGGTATACCATTAAGCAGAATTCTGTCGCTATTGTAAGCGATGGCAGCGCTGTTCTCGGCCTGGGCGATATTGGCCCTGAAGCTGCCTTGCCTGTTATGGAGGGCAAGTGCGTCCTTATGAAGTCCCTTGCCGGCATTGACGCCTTTCCCTTATGCATTGACGTCCATGACGCTGATGGAATTGTTTCTGTTGTGAAAGCAGTAGCCCCTGTTTTTGGCGCAATTAATCTTGAGGATATTGCTGCCCCGAAGTGTTTTGAAATTGAGGAACGCCTGAAGGCTGAGCTGGACATACCAGTTATGCATGATGACCAGCATGCCACTGCTGTTGTTGTCCTTGCAGCTTTGATAAATGCCCTGAAGGTTGTGAACAAGGAAAAAGAGCGGTTAAAGGTTGTTATCAGCGGCGCTGGCGCGGCTGCAACTGCTACTGCAAGAATGCTCCTTAGTTTCGGCGTGAGGGATGTCATCCTTGTTGACAGCAAGGGCGCTGTTTACAGCAATCGCGGAGACCTTAACCATTACAAGGAGGCGCTTGCAGCTGTTACCAATAATGCCCGTCTGAGCGGCAGTTTGGCTTCTGTTATGAGGGGCGCTGATGTCCTGATAGGGCTGTCAAAGGGCAATATTGTATCCGGGGAAATGGTGAAAAGCATGGCCTCCTCGCCAATAATCTTTGCAATGGCCAATCCTGTTCCTGAAATTATGCCTGACACTGCCAAGTCTGCCGGCGCTGCTGTTGTCGGCACCGGAAGGAGCGATTTTCCAAACCAGATTAACAATTCCCTTGCATTTCCCGGCATTTTCAGGGGCGCTTTGGACTGCCATGCTTCTGCCATTACCGAGGGCATGAAGCTTGCTGCCGCTTATGCAATCGCATCCCTCGTGAAAGCCCCTTCTGCTGAAATGGTTGTTCCTGAGCCACTTGACAGCCGCATTGTGCCTGCGGTTTCTGCTGCCGTAGCTGCAGCAAAAGATTAATAAACTGCTGCCGTAATTTTGGCTTATGCTCAGGCGTTCAAGCGTTTTTACAAAGTCTGCTTTTGTTCTCGGCTGTTTTGTTGCCGGCTATTTTGTCCCTTTTTTTGCCATTCAGACGGCTTTTTTGCGTAATTATAACTTTTTTTCCATGATTGCCCTTTTGCGCGCAACCGGCCAGACTGCTGCTGTTGTTAATCTTTCTTCACTGGCTGTTGCCATTCTCTCATCCTTAGCCGGCTTTTTATGGCTTAACCACTCTCCGAAGGCTGCTGTTAAAAGGGGAAAGGCCAAGGTTCGCATCGCTCAGAATAAAAAGCGTAAAAAGAGGTGATTATTCCTTAAATTCCTTCTCAACATCCTGCTCAATTATGATTTCCCCTGCGTATCCGCATCTGTTGCATTTGTATCTGTTTCCTGCTATTCCCATCAGCCTGTCAGACGTTATTTCTGCTGAGCCGCAGTTTGGGCACGTTTTGAGCTTCATTTGTTATGATACCCTGTTGATTGCAGCGATTGGGTTTTTATTTTACTTTCTTGTAGCCGAGCCACACCAGCACTGCCAGCACTATTCCGAGCAGTGCAAACCTGTATACGTTCTGGAGGTGTTCCCAGTATCGCATTGTCGCTATTATCAGTCCCAAGACGCCTGCGAGCAGGGCTCCTGTTGATACCGCCTCTGCTTTTATGAGGATGCCTGCCAGTAGCGCTGCAGATGCTGCTATGAGAAGGACTATGAATGCGTTTCCGTCGTGCTTCTTTCTTGTTTCGTTGTAGCTCACTCCGCAGGTTTCGCAGTATGCTTCTGTTGCGCATCCGTTGCTGTCGTATTTGTATGCTATGTATCCCTTTTCTGTGTTGCACTGCTTCTCAACTTCGGGCTCTGGAAGTATTGTCCTGCAGTCATTTTGGTTTGCCCTTATCGGGATTGACTTCGGCTCGTTGCAGTAGTCGCTGTATTCTGGTGACGGGTAGAATGTTGCTATGCCGTAATTTACGAAGAGGTTGAACACTATTGCTATCGCAACAGCTATTATCCATTTTTTTACTTTGTTGGCCATGCTGTTCTTCTTTTTCTCTCGGCTTTATATAATTTTTCTTTGCCTTGCAGTAGCGTCTGCTGCCAGCAATCACCTGTAGTGGTTTATTGCTGCTAATTTATGGTAGTGGTCACAATAGTTGTTGCCGCTGGTTATCGTAGTAGTGGTTATTGCTGCTAATCGCTGTTATATTCGTCTTTCAGCAGAAAGACCGAGCCAAAGTGCAACGGTTCACAAGAAAAACAGAAGTTTTTCTGTGCGCCAAAAACCAATAGTTTTTGAGCGTTTGCGAAGCAAAAATTGGCGAAGAGTTGTCGGCACTAGCGTAAAAAATGGGGGTCGGCGAGGGACGAAAAATTGTTTGGTTAATACCCAACAAAAACAATAATTTATTAAAGATAGTGCATTCATAGGTTGTTTATGAGAACATCATTAACCGTATTGGCAATAGCAGCAGTAGTTGTAATTGCATTTGTTGCGATAAATTATTTGCCGAAACAAGAAACATTAACAAATAAGCCATTTACTGTAGAGTCTACATCTTCACCTTCATCTCCAATTTCTGTAAAGTTAATTATGTCTGCATTTAGTGAAACACCAAAATTAGGAAGTGAAACGGATTTGAGTGTTGAAGTATCTGTACATGAGTCTTACGATAAGACATTACCTAACGCTACTGTAAAGATAGATTTGCCAGAAGGTATAATCCTTGTTAGCGGGGATACCGAATGGACTGGAGATTTAACAAATGAAAAAGTTGTAACACTCAATGCAAAAATCAAATTCGGCAGAGTCGGCAATTGGACTCTAAAATCAACTGCACAATCTTATTTTACTGAAGACTCATGGTATGGAGGAACTACTGAGGTGTGTTTTTCAGTCTCTGAAGATAAAATCTCCATGAAAAAAGGGAAGTGCCCAACACAAGTAATTTTACCATCAGGTGTACAAGAAACTCGAACAGAACCACCAGAACCGGTGGATGAGTCATCCGGATAATTCCCGAGCCGACCCCCTAATAATATTTCTGCCGACAATCGAATATAATCATATATAGCTGTATTCGTAGTAGTTATGTTAATTATCGTAGTAATCGTAGCTGCTGCTGATTATCCTGTTATCCATAGTGGTTGTTACTGCCGCTGATTGTCTGTATTGTTTATTGGAGAGAACTCAGTTTTTGTTTTGCTGTATTGCGAAGCTACATGGCATTTTCTTGGCTGCCCTTTTGAGGGCTTTTCTTGCCGCGTTTATGCCGTCTTCGTTTACATCTACTGTAAAGAATCTGTCCCCCTCATCTATCTGGAGCGCTACTCCTATCGGCTTTCCGAATGGCCTTGCCATTCCTGTGCTAACCCTATCTGCTCCTGCACCCGATGCGAGCGGGTTTTCCCTTAGTATATGGTAAGGGTATTTTCTTATTTTGAAATGGAATTCCCCTTTTGCAAGGTTCTTTTCAAGCCATTTCAGACTGGTCTGCCTTGCGCTTTCAATTGATTCCTGCCTTATCTGGATGCTTGCCTTTGGCACAAGGTCAAGCGTGTAACCATACTGCTTTAATTCGCCCATGTCAAATCTTGTCACCTTTCTTGTGGGCGTCATTCTTATGTATGACTTTTTCTTGAATTTTGAAACTCTTGTGTACGGCCTTTCCATGCTCCTGTAAGCCCTTGCCCTTCTGAGTTTTGCCATAGTGTGTGAGAATTTGCAGCACCTTTAAAAAGCTTACTGTCGCAGATAATTATTTAGCGTTCTGAATTTCACCTACGAGACTTGTTTAGCGGAGTCTTTTAGCTTTCCGACGAGCAACTTCAGGATACCAAACTATTACAAAGTAAAGAAAGATTTTTATAGGATAAAAGCTGCCATAAAAGTGATTAAAAATGGCAAAAATGATAAATCCGACACCTATCTTAGATGGGGAGGATAAAAGGAAGTTTCTGCAAGCATTGCAAGTCAGCTACGACTCTAAAAAAGAGAAGTTCTTGAATGAGTGCAGGGAATTCGCTTCAAAAATCAAAAAGGAAATTTAGAATGACGTATTCTGCGGATATAAATGAATTAAAA
>JACPBT010000020.1 GCA_016180145.1 Candidatus Woesearchaeota archaeon
GAAGTCTTTCAGTATTTTTTCTGTTGATGTGTGGGTTTTTTCTGCTATTTTTTCTGCTATGTTTTTTCTTTTGTGGTAGCGTGAGTTTGTTATCCATATTTTCAGCAGCCTTGATGTTTGCCTGTATTCTGTGCTGCCTGTTCCTTTTTCGTCTTTTGCAAGAGCCACTCCTGCGCTCAGCAGCATTTTGATGTATACAAGCAGCCTCCAGTATTGGTTTATTTTTATTCTTGAGTTGAATATGTCTGCTTTTGATACTGCCTCGTATGCCTTTGCGAGGTATTTTGGGTTTTTGTATTCTGTTGGCAGGTTTTCGTCTATCCACAGGAACCATTCTTCAGGCTGTTCCTGCACGTCGTCAAGTGATGATGATGCTGTTCCGAAGTCTGTGGTTTTGAGTATTTTGGTTATTGCCTGTATCATGCTTTCCACCCTGTTTCTTTCGGAAAGCGTATCCACATCTTTTTTTGTTAGTTTCAGGGTGCTTCCGGCTGTTATCTGCAAGTCGTTTATTGCCGCTCTCAGGTCGCCTCCTGAGCGGTTTGCGAGTGAGTTTAGCGCTTCTCCTTCTGCAGTTATTTCTTCTTTGCTGCATATGTTTTGCAGCGCTGCCAGCACTTCTGCTGTTTTTAGCGGTGTGTATTGTATCATTTCTGAGGCTTTTCTCAGTGCTGAGAATTTTTTGTTCCATGGCTCCTGTGCGGTCATTATTATCGGGTGCGCTGACTTTCCGAGCAGTTTTGTTATTGCTTGTATGCCTCCCCTGTCTTTCTGCCCGGATACGCCGTCTATTTCGTCAAGGAGTATTATTTTTCCTGCTGCAAACAGGCTTAGTTGTGCTGCTGCGTTTCCGACTGTTGAGTTTATTGCGTCTGCATTGCGGAAGTCTGAAGCGTTCACTTCCATTATTTCGTACTTCAGGTCTTTTGCGACCGCGTATACGCTGCTTGTTTTTCCTGTTCCTGTGGGCCCGTATAGCAGTGCTGCCTTCTTTTTTGATGTTTTATAGCCGGTTACGAAGCTTTTTAGCCTGGCTGCCTGGGCTGCCTGCCCTACAAGTTCATGACAGCCTTTTGGCTTGTGCTTTTGCGTCCATGCTTCATTGCTCATAAGAAGATGTATGCGGCATAAGCTTTTAATTGTTATGTCTTTTCTTTCCCGCCTTCCTTTCTGAGTTTTCCTTTCTACCCTTCCCCCTCCTTCGTTCATTGCCATTCCGTATTTCTCTACTCCGATTATCTGCTCTACCCTGTATCTTAGCGGAACATCCGGCTTTTCATCTGAGTATCCGACTGTTATTATGCCCTGTGGCCTTACGTCTCCGGGCAGTTTGAATATTCGCCCAATTGCTTCTTCGTCAAATGCGCTTACGAAGCATGTTGAGAGTCCTAATTCCTGTGCTGCGAGCATAATGTTCATTGCTGCCATTGCGCAGTCCTGTATTGAGTAGAGCCTTGTTCCCCTTACTCCGTAGTATTGCTCCTCTCTTGTGAGCTTTGCGAATATTGCTATGTGTGCAGGTGCCTGTTCCATCCAGTATTGCTGGAGGCACGCCTCTGCTATTGCTTTTCTTTTTTCTGCGCCTCTTACTATTGTGAATCTCCATATCTGGAGGTTGCCTGCGGATGGCGCCATCATTCCCGCTTCTACGGCTGTTACGAGCTTGTCCCATTCAACTGGCACGTCTACATAGCTTCTGACGCTTCTTCTTGTCTTTATTGCCGTGATTACAGGCCCGTATCCTTTTGTATCGTGTATGCTGTGTTCCGGTTGCATCTGCCGTTCTCCTGCCTTATTGGTTAATAAATTTATCTGTGGCCATGTTTGTAATTCCTTTTTCGGCAATATTTATATACAATCCCCGAACTCCAAAGCGTTTATGAAGCATATCTTGTTTTCAGACGCTGATGGGACGCTTTTGCACAGGGTTGGCGGTCCTGATACAAGTACTGCTGATGGCATCTCCTTTGTTTCCAACAAGGCTCTCAGCCTGATTGAAAGTTATCGCAGGGAAGACAACCTTTTTGGTGTTATAACCGGAAGGAGGGCTGGCAGCCGTTGGATTCTGAACTGGCTTTTCAGTCCTGACCACCTTGTCATGGAGACTGGCAGTGCTATTTATTCCGAGCGCGTTCTTGACAGAGAGTGGCTTGCCCATCTCTCTGAGGAAATAGGCGACCCCGGGGCAAAGAAGGGTGTGTTGTGGGATTTGGAGAAGGCATTGAAGTCTGACGGGTACGTTACTGACTCGCAGGGCCGTATTGGAAGTTTCCGTTTGGGTATTGGGGATTCTTATGACCTGTCCTGTGAACAGAAAGAGGCAGCCGCTTCACGGGTTAATCAATTATCAGGAGACAGTATAACAACAGTCCTCAATCATGACATGCTCTATGTTATTCCGAGAAAAGGTGGCAAGGCAAATGCCATGGCATATCTTGTTAATAAGCTGGGAATAGGTAATGATGCTGTTCTTGTGCTTTGCGATGACTACAACGATTTAGGCATGGCTGCTGCCAGCTGTTGGGCTGCTTGTCCTGCCCATGCCCCTGAAGCTGTTAAGGAGGTTGTCAGGCTAAAAGGTTATGTTTCGGGGTTTACTCTGCATGAAGGCACTGTTGACATGCTTAATCAGGTTGTCGCAAAATTTGTGCCTGCTTATGAAAAGCTATAAAAACAGCGCTTCCAGTTCGTTTTGTATGAGGTATTCTGAGCTTGTTGAGGTGTATGAGGGGCTTTCTTCCACTTCAAAGCGCTTGGAAAAGGCGGGGATTCTTGCTGATTTTCTTAAGCGTGTTCCTTCTGATGAAGTTGGTGAGGTTGTTCTTCTTTTGCAGGGCAGGCTTTTTCCTGCTTGGGATGAGCGGGAGGTGGGTGTTGCCTCTCAGCTTATGGTTAAGGCTATTTCTCTTGCTTCGGGCAGTGATGCTGCTTCTGTTGAGAGGGAGTGGAAGATGACCGGCGACCTTGGCAATGTTGCTGAGAACCTTGTTAAGGGCAGGAGGCAGCGCACTTTGGCGAGTTCTGAGCTTAGTGTCGGCAAGGTTTTTTCAAATCTCAGTAAGCTTGCTGTTATTGGCGGTGAGGGCAGCGTTGACCGCAAACTGCAGCTCATTTCTGAGCTTCTCACGTCTGCTAAGGGTGTTGAGGCGCGTTACATTGCGAGGACTGTCCTTGGCGATTTGAGGGTTGGCGTTGGCGAGGGCTTGCTGAGGGATGCTGTTGTCTGGGCTTATTTTATGAGGGTGAGGGATGACTTCTCAAAGGAAGAGCGTGAGGAGTATAACGCTTTTGTTGATGCTGTTCAGCAGGCTTATGATTTGACTAATGATTTTGCTGTTGTTGCAAAGGCTGCGAAGGAAAATGGCTTGGAGGGCTTGCGCTCTGTCAGGATTGTTCTTGGCAGGCCGATTAAGGTCATGCTTGCCTTGAAGGTTGATGACTTGAAGGATGCTCTTGAGGCTGTTGGCAGCCCTTTGCAGGCAGAGTTCAAGTATGATGGCTTCAGGATTGAGATTGTTAAGGATGATAATGGCAGGATAATGCTTTTTACAAGGCGGCTTGATAATGTTACAGCGCAGTTCCCTGATGTTGTTGAGTCTGTCAGGGAGCATGTAAGGGGCAAAACTTTCATCCTTGACGCCGAGGCTGTTGGCTATGATAAACATTCTCTGCGGTATCTTCCTTTCCAGAGCATTTCCCAGCGCATTAAAAGAAAGTATGATATTGAAAAAACCGCTTCTGAGTTTCCTGTTGAGATTAATGTTTTTGACGTTCTTGCCTATAATGGCAGGAGCATGGTTGGCGAGCCTTTCAGGCAGAGGCGCGCTTTGGTTGAGAGGATTGTTGATGATGTGAAGAGGGGCATAAGGCCTGCTGAGGCGGTCGTGACTGGCAGTATTAAGGAGATTGAAAGTTTTTTTGCAAAGTCAAAAGCTGCCGGCAATGAGGGGCTTATGCTTAAGGGGCTTGATTCGCCTTACAAGCCTGGTGCAAGGGTTGGCTATATGCTGAAATACAAGAAGACTCTCGAGAACCTTGACCTTGTTGTTGTTGGCGCTGAGTGGGGTGAGGGCAAGCGGAGCAGCTGGATTACGAGCTACACCCTTGCCTGCCGCTCTGATGGGAAGCTTCTTGAAGTCGGTAAGGTTTCCACCGGCTTGAAAGAAAAGCCTGAGGAGGGTTTTAGTTTTGATGACATGACTAAGCTCCTGAAGCCTCTTATTAAAGGGGAGGATGGCAAGAGTGTTAAAGTTAAGCCTAAGGTTGTCATTGAGGTTGCTTATGAGGAGATTCAGAAAAGCCCTACATACGAATCAGGTTATGCGCTGAGGTTTCCCCGTGTCATTCGCAACAGGACTGATGAGAAGGGTGTTAATGACATTAACACGCTTGCTGATGTTGAAAGGCTTTATAGGCAGCAGAAGAAGGCAAAAGGTGGTTCCAAATGAAACTCAACAAACTCGGAAAAACAGGGATTAGGATAAGTGAAATTGGCTTGGGGACATGGGAGATGTCTGGGGACCGCTGGGGTAGGAAAGATGATTCCGAGTCAATTCTTGCCATAAACACCGCCTTGGATAATGGCGTAAATTTCATAGACACTGCTGCCGGTTATGGAAGTGGGCATGTTGAGGAGCTTGTCGGAAAGGTGTTGAAAAGCCTGGGGGATGATGAAATAGTCGTCTCTACGAAGATAAGGCCCAAATGCGGCATTTTTGCGCCTTCACCGGAAAAGGAGATTGATAATTTTTTCCCGCCTGAATGGATTGTGAGTTCTTTTGAACAGAGCCTGAAAAGGCTGCAAGTTGAACAAATAGGTATTCTCTTTCTGCATACTTGGAGCAGGTCATGGGGCCACCGCACAGAGTGGTATGATACTTTGCAGAAACTGAAAGATGAGGGTAAGATTGGTGCTTTTGGCATTTCAATCCCTGACGAAGGCATCGCGGATGCGAATGTTCATGTGGAAGCTGATAGGGTTGATGTGATACAATGCGTTTACAATGTTTTCCAGCAGGAGCCGGAACACACGCTGTTTCCTCTTGTGAAAAAGCACAAAGTTGGAATAATTGCAAGGAGCCCTTTCAGCTCAGGTGCCCTTATAGGCGACTGGATCAAAGGCATGACATTTCCAGAAAAAGATTGGCGTGGAATGTGGCCAAAAAACATAAAGGAGAATTGGCTGGAAGAGCAGGTTGATATGGCTGATGCAGTAAAGGAGATAATTAAGAGTGAAGGCTTGCCAATGGCTGCTGCTTCCCTGAGGTATGTCATTTCAAATGATGCTGTAACATCTGTCATCCCTGGCTCGGCTAATCCTAAGCATGTCAAAGCCAACATAGCTGCAGCACAGGTGCCTGCGCTTTCAGAAAACTGCATCAAAAGGCTCAGGAAGCTATGGGCAGAGGGGAAGATTCACGGAACTTATAACGGTTCTATCTAATCTGAAAAAAATGCCAGTATCAGAATCAGCGTGGAAAAAGAAACTCACCCCTGAACAGTATCGCATTCTTCGTGAGAAAGGGACAGAAGCCCCTTTTAGCGGAAAGTATGACAGGTTCTTTGACACAGGGAAATACAAATGCGCTGCCTGCGGCAACGTCCTGTTCGCTTCAGAGACAAAATACGACTCCGGCTGCGGCTGGCCTGCTTTTTTTGAAGCCAATGAGGGCAGCATCACAACAAAGGATGACAGAAGCATTGGAATGCGCAGGATAGAAGTAATGTGCAGGCGCTGCGGCTCTCACCTCGGCCACGTTTTTGATGATGGGCCGAAAGACATGGGCGGGAAGAGGTATTGCATCAACTCAGTTGCACTGAACTTTGTAAAGAAA
>JACPBT010000021.1 GCA_016180145.1 Candidatus Woesearchaeota archaeon
AAAGTGAATGATGTTCAGGCCCGGCTTGAGATTGACCGCGTGAGGAGAGAGCTTCGCCGCACCATTTACCAGACTTATAAGAATTACAAGAAGATGCATGGCATGATTACTTGGTAGAAGAATGAATGAGATTGAAGATGCGCGGGCTCTTCCTCCTGAGGAGCGGCTTAAGCGCCTTAAGGAGCTGGAGGATGAGCGTAAGCGTGAGATTGAGGAAGCTGAAGCGCTGATTCGTGACTCAATGCGTGAGATTGCGGATGTTTCTGAAAGGAAGCATGCTCCGATTGCGCAGGTTAAGGCTGGCGACATCTCGCATCTAATTACTGCTGAGGAGAAGGAGATTTTCAAGACAGCGCGTTTTGGGGAAGGAGGGAGGGGCGCTGCCGAGCCTGTTCGTGAAGAAGGCATTGAGCACATAGCTGCCAAAGCGCCTGTTGAAGAAAGCAACAGCAAGCAGCCGGTTTATGGTCAGGCAATTGAGGATGCGAGGAAGCGTGTTGACTACAGCTCTGCAATGTTTCAGGAGTCCAAAAAGGAAGAGAAAGGTTTTTATGATTCAGCTCGTGACACAGGGAATGTTTCTTCAACTTATGAGAGGCAGCAGCGTGATGAGCGGAAGAAGCGTGAGGCGTGGATGATATGATTTTCAATCAGAGTTACTACAATGCAATGGACAGAGGTTATTACATGTCCCTGAAGGATGAGGGGCAGCCCTCTGCCGGCGGTTATACTCCTGGCGGCGATGTTGTTCCTGATATCGGGCTTAGCCCTGCTGACATTGGCATTTCCGCCCCTCCTTTTGGCGACCAGCTTCAGGCGCTGAAGGCGAAGATTTTTCAGGGCGCTTCCAAGGTTGAGCTTGGATTCATGGGCAGGGGCAAGGGCAGCATGCAGGGCGGCAACACAACTCCTGAGATGTTTGGGAAGGATGAGCGTATGGATATTCGTGAGATTGCCAAAGCCAATAAAGTCCAGCTTACCACTCATGCCTCCCCGAATGCAGGCAGCTTGGCCGGTTTTGCGCAGGAGCGCTTTGACGAGGGTGTCAGGGAAGGAACACTGCACGAGATTGAGAAGGCTATTGATTTTGCTGCTGACACCACGAATGGCGGCGCTGTTGTTATCCATGCTCAGGAGTTCCAGCGCCCGATTTATGACAAATATTTTGCAAAGGAGGGTTTCCAGCAGTATCCTGAGGAGCGCGAAAAGGGAACGAGATACCTTGTTGACAGGCGTTCAGGCCAGATGGTTCCTGTGAGGAAGAACATGCCTCTTTACGAGCCTGTTTATGAGGAGCATCCTGACGACCCTGTGAATTTTTGGCGCGATATTGACGGCAACAGGATTCCGAAGACTACTGATGACACCCAGCTTCTGTTTAAGCGTGTTCCTAAGTGGAATGCCGAGCGTTCTGACTTTGATGCTGTCAGGCGTGACTGGGGTTATTTTGAGGAGCGTGCAAAAAACTGGAACAATGCCCATCCTGACAAGCAGAAAACCCCTGAGGAGGTTTGGTTTCAGATTCAGATTGAAAACCAGATTCTGCGCTCAAAGGGAAGCTCGCTTTTCTATGCAAGGCAGTATGAGGATGGTAAGGAAACCTATGAAAAGGCGAAGAAGGCTTATGAATTTTTCAGGAAGGTTGAAGGCAGCATGCCGAAGGACGAGCAGTGGCGGCTTATGCAGCAGACAGGCATCACAATTGGCGGGCTTGTTCCTGCTGAAAATAAGCTGCCTTCTGAGATTTTGGAAAAGGTTATGAAGGACAGTGAGCAGAATATGCGTTTCATCCACGAGGCTTCTGCCTCTGCTGACGCTCAGGCAAGGGAGCTTCAGGAGAATATTGAAAGCACTGTTCCTGTTCAGAGGTATGCTGAGGATAAGACTGGTGATACTATTGTCCGGGCTGCGATGTATGCCATGGACAGGGAAAAGAAAACCTCTCGCGAAGGCTTGTATGGCTGGGATGTGAGGCAGGGCGAGAAGTTTGAGAAGCCTTTGTTCATTGCTGTTGAGAATTTCTTCCCTGAAATTCACGGCGGCCACCCTGATGAGGTTAGGGATATTGTCATTAACGCAAGGGGCGAGCTTGCCTCCCGCCTTGAGAAGCAGCGGGGTATGAGCAGGGAGAGCGCGTGGAAAGAGGCTGAGCAGAGGATTAAGGCAACGTGGGACACCTCTCATGCAAATATGTGGCGGAAGTATTTTGAGGCAAAGCCCGGCGAGTCCATTGAGCAGGCTGACCAGCGTTTCAGGAAGTGGTATCTTGACAAGGCTAAGGAGTGGAAGGACAAGGGCATTATAGGGCACATTCATGTTGATGACAACTTTGGCTGGGAGGATGAGCATGTCACCCCCGGTCAGGGCAATGCCCCCATTAAGGAGTTCATTCAGTTGATGAAGGACAAGATTGATAAGGGTGAGGTTAATGTTATTGTTGAGCCTGCCCATCAGGACTATCGCGCTTTGCTTGGCGGGTGGAAGCTTTTTGGCAGTTCTATTTACGGGCTTGGCATGGGCAGGCGCGATTCGTGGCTTGATGTTGAGCGCTCTTACTTCGGCAGGAACTCGCCTCCTTACTTCCTGTATGGCGAATCTGCCCCTGACCCTGAAGCATGGACTTTGTGGAGCGGGACGAGGATGGAGTGATTAAGTTACTTCACAAACTCAACATTCTCAAGCCCTTCAAACTCCCTGTCGCCTGTAAGAAATTTTATTTTCAGTTTTCCGGCAAGTACGTAACCAAGGCAGTCCACATATGATACGTTATTTTTCCTGTTAGCGGACTTAAATCGGGCTCTCAGAATAACAGCTTCTTTTATTGTAGCATCTTCTATATCTATGCAGAAATCGCGAAAATCTGAAAATGATTTTTCAGCAGCTTCAAGTCCTTTTTCAACGTAGTAGCTGTAATAAAGTTCCATAAGATTTAACTTTGTGGTTACAATTCCAACATCTTCGGCGTAAGTTCTATAGTTATCATTGCCTTCCTCAATCTCATGCAATGCATAGGTGTCAAAGAAATAATTTATTGCTTGCCCCATCCTTCCCTTGCCCTATCCTTAAATTTCTGTCCACTCTCACCCGTCTTTATGCTGCCAAAAACATTTCTTAGGCTGGCTTTTTTAATTACAACAGGCAAGGATAGTATATCTCCCTCCCTAACATTCTGCCGCTCAACGAGTTCCTTTGGAAGCGTTACCCCAAGCGAGTTTCCCCATTTACGCACTACAGCTACGGTTTCCATAACAGGGTTGAAAGTGTTTTCATTTAAATAATTTTTGGTTATCTTAAGAATTATACCTGTTTAGAATTTCTTTTGTTCTCACTATAACCTCTTTTGCCAGATTCACAAGCTCTTTGTAGAGGTCATCCTTAATAGAAAGTTCTATTCCGTATTGAAATTGCTCCCTTATCTCAATGCTTGTTTTCTCATGTTCCTGCTTAACATCTAACGAGGCAATCTTATTCAAAAGGTTCATATCAAAATCAATCTTACCATCTTCAATCAAGCCGTGTATTAATGCGAACGTGCAATCCTGATTCCTTGATTCATAACCAAACTTTTCAGCAATTGCAAGCAGGCAATGATACATTGAGTAGAATACTGTGCTCGCGCTTATATCAGAAAAATCTCCTCTCTTCAGGTATTCTGTGGCTTTAAGATAGTGCTCCGCCTTGCTAACAAAATCTTTCGCTTTGTCTAAGTCGGCCTTCACCATAACCAAGCCACGATGCTTTCCAGTTTCCTTTAGGTCATTAACTACCTTGTTTAAGCACCACTCAACTTTCTTACTGGCTTGAGTCATTTTTTCAGGGCCTTAATAATTACATCCTCTCCAAAAACAACTATCCCTGTGATAGCGTTCAGCAGCACTTTGTCCCCCTTGCCGATATTCTTTATGAAATCAGCTTTTGACTGGTAAACAGGATGCAGCCTTTTAACATTTATACTGTTAACTTCTTCAACTTCTTTTTTCAGCTCGGTAAACTTTTTCTCATCCGTAATCAAAACCGCATCTACATCGCCAGCTTCCCTATGCTTTGTTAAGACTGAACCAAATAGTATGGCGGCATGAGCGCTTTTGAGCTTCCTAAGTTCGTTAATCCACACCTTTACATAAGAATTAGCTTGCTCCGCTTCTCTCTTCAGCAGAAATTTAACATAGTCTCTCACATACTCGCTGCCATGGTTTAGCCTGAAAAATTTTGCTTTCCCAAACTCCCTGAAAACGAGGATGTTCTCCTTTTCCAGCCGTTTCGCTATCTTCAAAGCGCCCATAGAGCTTATGCCAATAAGCTTAGAAATGCTATTGGCATTATACTCCAGTTCCGGGCTTTTAAAAATGCCCAGCACAAAATGCATCTCATTATCAGTTATATCCTTCATATTAAACTCACAGTTTAGATATATAAACTCATAGTTTATAAAGCTTTTGGCGATTTGGTTAGCGACAATAATCTCGCATATGTTTTTTCGCTAACTAAATTTTAAAAGACAAAACAATATTATGCGTTGATTTTGTCTTTTATTAATTGGTTCAGTTTAACAGCTTAAACTGGTTTTAAGGTAAGCTTAAAGGGTCAACACGGGGTATTGCTATAAGCTATGACAGAAAACCTTGAACAATTAATAAAAATCATAACTGTTCAAGCAGTTTTACAGCCCTTTCCCCAAGCGTCAGCACGAATGGCGCAAGCCTTGGTCCTCTCTCTTTTCCGAGCAGTGCCATGTATGCTGCCCTGAAGAAGTCTTTTGGCTGTATTTTTTCGCGCTTGCACAGCTCGTAAATTCCGTTGAATAGCTCGGTGTCTTTCCAGTCCTTTGATTCAAGCATGCCCGCAAGCTCTTTCAGCGCTTTTCTC
>JACPBT010000022.1 GCA_016180145.1 Candidatus Woesearchaeota archaeon
TTAATAGTGTGTTTAAATGTTTTGGTTTTTATCAACGACTATGCCTATGTATGCTGCTTACAAACAAGAGCGAAGTGACGAAGAAGTTTGATGCAGTCCGCTCACTGTTAAATTGCCCCTTTCAATTCAAATGAAACATTATAGAAGAAAAGGCTTACACTTGGCAGCAATTTTAAGGCATATTCCAACTTATCATCTTTATCTTTTACAATAATTATTCCTCTTACAGCGTATTCGTCTTTTGCCAAATTTTCTTTTACCCAACCCATATATCTCAGAATTTGACCAATTACAACATCACTACTTCTACCTTTTTTAAGTTCTATAACTATAAATTCTTTTTTATCCTCATCAATTGCCAATAAATCAATATTTCCGATACTGGTTGGATATTGTCTTCCTATATTCTCTTCCTTCTCATAAAAAACCTTCAAAGTTGCCCCGAAGATTTTATTAAAATTTGTTTCTATAAATTCTTCAAGATACTTTTCCATTGCAAATTCCATATTTTCAACTGGTGCAGATATTTGCTCTATGTTTTTTGTAGTTGGCTCAAAAAATTCTTTACCTTCGGTAATTGAACTTATTGCCCTGCTTCCTTCTTCTTCAGCAGAAATTGTATGTAAAAATAAATCTACATCACCAAATGTTAGATTAAATTCGGGTTTTAAGTCTCGAAGTTTTTGTAATGCTTCTAAAACTTTTAGATATGCTACACCACGAGAATCTTTGTTTTCGTAAACTTGCCATCCTAAAACAGAAAAACCCATCTCACTCTTGTGATTCCATAAACAATATTTATCTGGTTTAAAATCCATTAGGAATGAGGTTAAAATCGCTTTGCCAAAACCTTCAATACGATATGTGCCAGATAGAATTTCATCTAACCGACTTTTTATATCAACATTTTCGTTAAGAAGAAACAAAATCACTTCCCTAAAACGTTTTTTGTCACGAATAATCCTATCTCTATATATCGCATACAAATGTTGCCTTCCACCACCAGCATTGAAATATTCTAAAAATTTTGTTTCTAAGTTCTCATCAGAAATATTTTCGATTACATCTGGTTGTAGCCATTTATGATTTTCTTCTTGTGACTTTTTTCTATTTTGAGACAAATTTTTGTTTGTCTCCGATAAGTTCACAAACCATTCTAATAACTTTTGAATTTGTTCATCTGATAGTTTCATTTGAATCTCCTATTTACGAATTTGTTATGAAACTTATAAATCTTTCTTTTTCTGGCAGGCGGAGGCGGATTGCGTTGAGCTACCGATAATAAAGCTTGCCTGCATCTTTCTGCTCGCGGTCAAGGCGCGAGTCAGGCTTGTTTATTCTGGGGCGCAGGCTGTCAGCATCACGCCTCAAGGTTATGTTAAGCATGCCGAGAAAACGATTCATTCCATCCTCCATGGAGAATGTGCTGCTGACAACGCCGCTTCTTGCAGGAACACCATCAAAAACAATAAGCCCATCAGACAAATAGTCAATAAAAACAAGGTCATGCTCAACAACAAGCGCAGTCTTTCCCGAAGATTCCATCCTCTCCCTGAGAAACTTTGAAATCACAAGGCGCTGCTCAACATCAAGATAGGCAGAAGGCTCATCAAGAAGATAAAGGTCAGCATCCCTTGAAAGGCAGTGCGCAATCGCAACGCGCTGCAACTCGCCTCCTGAAAGCTCGTTAAGCTTCTTCTTCATAAGCGGGGCAAGATTAAGGCGGTGGGACAAAACCTCATCAACTTTGAGATATGACTCTACAAGCGCATCAGAGGCAAAGCTGAGATACTGCGGCTTATAAGCAACCTTGACATTTCCGCTTATGCTGCCGCTGTCAGGGGCGTCAACACCTGCAAGCATCCTGACAAAAGTGGTCTTGCCAATGCCATTAGGGCCGAGGATGCCAATCACACGCCCCTTTGGAATGCTGCCTGAAGGCGCTGAAAGGGTAAAAGAGCCAAGCCTCTTAACAACACCATCCCATGAAACAACAGGATTCCTGTTGAGGACAGACTCGTGGGCGCGCTCAGAAAACTTAATCTCATAATTCCTGAAGCGCATGTTCTCCTCCTTAAGATAACCTGAAAGGTAGGAATTGACAGCATTCCTTGCAGGCTTTGACTGGCTCACAATACCATACGCGCCAGCCTCGCCATACATAACGCACACAAAATCAGCAATGTAGTCAAGAATCACCAAATCATGCTCAACAACCATGACAGCAGTATCATCATTCACAAGCGAGCGAATGAATCTACTGGCTTTAATCCTCTGCGAGATGTCAAGAAAAGAAGTCGGCTCGTCAAAAAAGTAAACAGAAGCATTCTTCAGTGATGCAGCGGCAATGGCAACGCGCTGCAGCTCCCCGCCTGATAACGAGGCAATGTCATTGTCAAGGATTTCAGAAATCTCAAGAGCATGGCAGACATCCTTAAGCGCGTGCCTCTCATCAGCACGCTCAAGAAGATTCCTAACGCTGCCTGAAAACTGCTTAGGAATAATGTCAACAGCCTGTGGCTTGTAAGAAACCCTAATCTGCCCCTTAACAAGCCGCTCAAAAAAAAGCTGGGCAGAACTTCCACGAAAGTAATCAAGAAGCCCCTCAAAACCCCCATCACTGCCAAGATTAGGCTCAATAAGGCGGGAAAGAACCTTCACGGCAGTGCTTTTGCCAATGCCATTAACGCCAAGAATGCCTGTAACGCACCCGAAAGAAGGAGAAGGCAGGCTGTAAAGGATAAAGCCATCACTGCCAAAGCGATGCACAGGCTTCTCAACAAGCCTCTCAGGCAGATTAACCATGTGAATTGCGCCAAAAGGGCACTTCTTCACAGTAACAGACTCAGCATCAGTGCAAACCTCCTCATTCACCTTGGCTTTGCCATCAGGACCAATAACAAACACTTCCTTACCCATACGATTCCCCGGGCTAACCCTGATGCAAAGATAGCCACCGCAACCGGTGGGGTTGCACTTATCCTTCTCAATGACGGCAATACGCTTATCCATAAACAAAGAGCTTGAGTTTTCCTATATAAATAATTGGTTGAAATTGGACGATGAAAAGTTAAATGGTACTTTAAGGCAAAATGGCAAGTTAAACGGGGAGATATGCCGTAGTTGTTGCTGCTACTACTGCGAGTAGTTAAAGTAACCCGCAATGTCCGACATTATCCACAGCAAAACTTTTATAGCAATCAACACCCTCTGCTGATTATGAAAAGAAGCCTGATGGAGGAGACAGGCATACTCCTGCTGAGGCAGGGATTCACAGTAAAAAGCCTCACAGGAAGCTGCTTTGACATAGTGGCAAGGAAAGGAACGACAATACTCCTGATAAAAGTCCTTGAGGATGCAAACAGCATAACAGAGGAATACGCACAAGCCATGAAACAGATAAGCGGATACATAGAGGCATCGGCAATAATACTTGCAGAAAAAGCAGGAAGCTACCTTGAAACAGGCGTTGTGTATTCAAGATTCGGAGTGTATGCGCTGAACATGGCAACGTTTTCTGAAAGCCTGAACGACGACCTGCCGTTCATAACCAGCACAAAGGCCGGACTTACTGCATCAGTAATCGGGCAGAGACTCAGGGAAAAAAGGGAAGAAGAAGGATACTCGCTTGGCGCATTATCAAGAAAAGTCGGCGTTTCAAAAAGAATGATAGCCAAATACGAGTCAGGGGCGGCAGACATATCAGTAAACAGGGCATACCAGCTCAGCAGGGTTTTCGGCAGGGAAATATTCTGCAGGATAAACATATTCAAAAACAGCCACGGGGCAGCAGAAAAGGCAAAATCAGAGGTGGCAAGAAAATACGGGGAACTCGGATTTGAATCAGCAGACACAAAAAAAGTGCCGTTTGACGTAATAGCCAAGAAGGAAAAAGACATAATACTTACAGAAGTGGGGGATAAGGCAAACCCGCAGCTCGCGCCCCTGAAAAGCCTTATAGAAGCAAGCACACTCGTAATATTCAAAAAGGAAAAGCCAAAAAAGGTGCCTGCACTCACAAAGAAAGAATTTCTGGAATTCAGGAACTCAAAAGAGATAATAAAGTTCCTGAAGGAATTTGAATAAATATAGTGGCATACTATATACGTAATGCTTTTATATATGAGGCGAGTTTCTGCCTTAAATGGGACTGTTGAAAAGGGAGATTGGCGCCAGCAGAGGGGAATACATCTGTGAAGCAGGCGGCTTAAGATTTATGGACATTACTGAAGTTGTGAGAGAGGAAGCAGCACGGCTTAGAGAGGGAGTTCTTTTTGTTAACGGGGCTACGCCAAAAACACTTCAAGAGGCAAACAGGGGGGTTGAGCATGACCTTGCAGATATGCTTGGGCAGTGGCCGGCAGAATTGAAACGATATCGCGGAGAAGTAATAATACCCATAGCCGGAGGAGCGCCGCAGCTTGGAACGTATCAGCGCCTTATCACATTCGGGGGAGCAAATGTTAATTTTTCTATGGCTTCAGAGGCTTATGTTACATGCATACAACTGGACACCTCACCATCTGCAACAGCACCAAAAAAGGATACGCCGTTTGAAAGCAGGGTAGACATAACCCAAAAAGTGAGAGAGACAGTTAATGCAACAGCAAAAAGCTCAGGCATAAAATTTGGCATAGCATACGTAACCACGCTGCATACAACCTGTTCGGTAATTGCCAGAGCAACCGAGCTCGGCACGGTTACGGGCATACTTGAGCAGCTGGCACCGACAGGGCGAGACTACCACCACAACAAGGCGCACCAAATCTACACGCCACAAGAACTGCCAAACGGACAGGCTCACCTGAAAACATCATTGCTCGGGCAGTCAACAGCACTGCCAATAGAAGACGGGCAGCTCAATAC
>JACPBT010000093.1 GCA_016180145.1 Candidatus Woesearchaeota archaeon
GAGCTTATTATAAAGTCCAAAACATCGCAGGCAGCGGGGCATCACAACAAATGAACCTTGAAACAGAAACCAGGCAAAAAAACAGAAAGAAAGAGACACTGAAGAACATACTGCTTTTTGCAGCGACAATAGCGATAATGCTGCTGATTACAGAAGCCTTCTTCAGATTCTATTACTACCCCTACGTATCACCCTACAAGCCCGATGAGAACCTCATGTATACGCTAAGACCATCACTGGAAACAGTAAGCCTATACCCAGAGCTGACGCAAAAAGTGCGGACAAACAAAGACGGATTTGTATTCCAGAACCCAGACAAAGAGAAAAATGAAGAAACAAAAAGAATTTTCATAGTGGGAGATTCGTTCGCAGAGGGCTTCTACCTGCCGCCTGAAAAAAGATTCACAAAACGCCTTCAGGAAAAGCTAAACCAAAGCAACCAAAAATTTGAAGTCATCTCATTCGGAGCAGGCTCGTGGGGAACACCAAACGAATACATGTATATAAAAAAGAAAGCACTCCAATACAACCCAGACCAGATAATACTCCTGTTTTACTTCAACGACCTTGAAAACGTTGGAAGAACAGCACTCACATCATTTGAAAACGGAACGGTAAAAGACCTTACACCTGTAAAAATGCCGCTCCTCAAAAGGGCAGCAATGGCATGCACAGAACACTCAAGCGCATGCTACTGGACATACATAAACCACCTATCCACACTTGTAAGAATGGCAGAATCACTCGGAAGCCACTTCAGCTCATCAAACAGAACAGTAAATGTGACATTCAACTATGATGTTGAATCATTCAGGACTGAGCAGCCACAGGAAATAACAGAAGCGTGGAAAGACACAGGACTGCTAATCAGAGACTTAAACGAAATGCTGAAGCAAAAAGGCATAAAATTCACTGTAGTCCACATACCGGCAAAAATAGAAATTGAGGAAGAAGACTACCAAAACTACCTAAAAGAACACGGACTGAAAGAAGATAAAGTTGACATGACAAGCCACAGCAAAGCCCTCGCAGGACAGGCAAAGCAATACAACATAAGCTACCATGACGCAAGGGAGGCGCTGCTGGAAGACGCCAAAAAAGGAAGAGTATACACCAAAGAAGGACTCCACTTCACAGAAGAAGGCGAAAAGACATTCAGCAATGTCCTTTACGAAGCGGTGACTGATGCCTACAACATTGAAAACCGCAAATAAAAATATAAAGGGAAGGGCTACACCCCCAAACATGATAAAGATTCTCTCAGCGCCACTAAACGCATTCATAAAATTCGGGAAAAAAGTGGGAGAATTCAACAGCAAAGTGCTTCTCACAGCAGTTTACATAACCGCCATAGGAATAACAGCAATAATCGCAAAAGCCGCAAGAAAACACTTCCTTGAACTGAAAATACAGCCTGAGAAACAAAGCTACTGGATAAACCGCGAGCAAAAGCAAACAACCATGGAAGAATTCAAAAGGAGCTTCTGAAAATGCACATACTCGGAATAGCCTGCTTTTACCACGACTCGTCAGCAGCAATTCTCAAAGACGGAAAAATAACAGCCGCAGCGCAGGAAGAGAGATGGACAAGAAAAAAGCACGACACATCATTCCCGATAAACGCAATAAAATACTGCCTGAGAGAAGCAGGAATAACCATAAAAGAGGTTGACTGCGTCGCATTCTACGAAAAACCCCTGCTCAAATTTGAAAGACTACTAAGCTCACACATAGAAATGTTCCCTAAATCACTAGGAACCTTCACAAAAGCCCTGCCATCCTGGGCAATTGAAAAACTAAGAATACCATCAATACTAAGCAAAAAGCTCGGATATAAAGGAGAGCTACTATACATTGAGCACCACATGACACACGCAGCAGGCTCATTCCTCGCATCACCATTCAGCGAAGCAGCCATATTAACCGTTGACGGCGTAGGAGAATGGGCAACAACAACACTCGGAACCGGAAAAGACAACAACATAACACTCCTGAAAGAAATACATTTCCCAAACTCAATAGGGCTGCTCTACAGCATGGTAACAGGCTACCTCGGATTCAAGGTAAACAACGACGAATACAAAGTAATGGGCCTGGCGCCATACGGAAAACCAACATACTACGAACAAATGAAAAAAATCATAGACATCAAGCAGGACGGAAGCTACAGACTGGACATGAGCTACTTCGCATTCCACTACAAGGAAAGGATGCACAACAGGAAGTTTGAACAGCTTTTCGGGCCGCCAAGAAAAAAAGAAGGCGAAGTTGAAGAAAGGCACAAGGACGTAGCGGCATCCCTGCAAAAAATACTGGAAGAAACATACTTCAAAATGCTAAACCACCTCTATGAGTTAAGCGGAGGAATGAAAAACCTCTGCATATCAGGAGGGGTAGCGCTCAACAGCGTAGCAAACGGAAAGATAACAAAACAAACAAAATTCAGGAATGTTTACGTCTCCCCTGCGCCAAGCGACGCAGGCTCAAGCGCAGGAGCAGCAATCGCAGCATGGAACATGGCACTCGGAAAAAAAGAGAGAAGCAGGATGCAAACAGCATACCTCGGACCATCATACGATGAGGCATACATAGAAAACTTCCTGACAGAAAAAGGGATAAAATACGTGAAGCTGACAGAAACAGAACTTATAAGAAAAGCTGCAAAGCTTCTCAGGGAAAACAACGTTGTAGGATGGTTCAGCGGAAGAATGGAGTTCGGGGAAAGAGCGCTCGGAGCCAGAAGCATACTCGCAAACCCCTGCAACCCAGAAATGAAAGACATACTAAACCTCAAAGTAAAACACAGGGAAAAATTCAGACCCTTCGCACCGGTGGTGCCGCTTGAAGACGCAAAAAAATACTTTGATTGCGACCTGGAAGTCCCATTCATGTCCTTTGTTTACCCGGTAAAAGAAAAAATGAGACAAAAACTGCCCGCAATAACACACATAGACGGAACAGGACGGCTCCAAACAATAACAAAAGAGCAAAACCCACGCTACTACAAACTGATAAAAGAATTTGAAAAGCTAAGCGGAATCCCAATACTTGTCAATACATCATTCAACATAAGAGGCGAGCCGATAGTAATGACACCTGAACACGCATACAGATGCTTCACAGGAACAGAAATAGACTACCTCGCCCTTGAAAACTTCCTAATAGACAGGAAAGAAAACACCAAAGACTGGTGGGACTCGGAAAAGCTGGCAAAAGACTAGCAGCAAAAAGTTTTTAAACAAGGCAGAGATTTTTAAAAACATGGACGAGCAGCAATCACCATTCAGCACAAAGGAAAAAAACTTCCTGCAAAGGCATTTCGGAATAATAGGAGACTTATGGGGATTCATGAAAGTAAGAAAGAAATTCTGGCTGCTGCCAGCAATAATAATGCTCATTCTTGTCGGAGGACTGATAATATTCGGACAAAGCACAGCCCTCTCACCATTCATATATGCACTGTTCTGAACAGATAAAGGAATAGCAGCAGCTACGAATGCCATGCAACTGATTCCGGCACCTGTTAAAGAGAAACATTTAAATATCCAGATAGATACATATTTAAGAATGACGACGAAACTAAAAGAAATCAGAGAACAGGTAAAAGAAGAACTGGGACACATTACCAGAGGAAACCAACCCCAAAATGAATTAAGAATGTTTTATTGGCCATTACGAATGAATAGTTTGGGCAGAAAATCGCAAAATAATGATACAAAAGAAGAAGTATTAAAAAAATCAATTGACGCAGTAAAAAAAGAGTATCCTGATTTCGTTCCTCAATTTGATGAAAATTTTTTTAAATTAAAGGTGAAGAAATGGTAATGCAAATTAACGATTTTGCAAATAAAATAATCTGTGGTGATACATTAGAGATATTAAGAAAAATACCGCCAGATTCTATAGAGTTGGGAATAACATCCCCGCCGTATAATAAAGGTGAAAAGCAGAAAGGATGGCTTGTAAAAAACGTAAAATATGATAAATATTCTGATAAAAAATCTGAAGATGAATATCGACAGAATCAAATTGATGTTTTAAATGAAATATTCAGAATAACCAAAGAAGGCGGCTCATTCTTCTATAACCATAAAAACAGGTGGGAAAAAGGCATAATGCATCATCCGCTACAATGGCTGATGAAAACCAAATGGACAATTAAACAGGAAATTGTCTGGGATAGGACAATTGCCGCAAATATTCGCGGATGGAGATTCTGGCAAATAGATGAGAAAATATATTGGTTATATAAGCCCAAAGGAAACAATAAAATTGGTGATGAATTAGAAGCACGCCATGCTATGCTGTCATCTGTATGGAGATTTCCACCAGAAAGAAATAACGGACATCCTGCGCCGTTTCCAATTGTTCTACCTGCAAGAATAATTTTTTCAATCTTGAATAAAAAGAAAGGAATTGTATTAGACCCTTATGCAGGTTCAGGAACTACATGTGTAGCCGCCAAGTTGTTAGGCTGTGATTACTTAGGCATAGACATATCTGAGGCTTATTGCAAAATGGCAAAAAACAGGCTATCATATTCGGAAAAGGACAGACACAAATTAGAAGAAGAACTTAAAAAACATTCTGTATCTAAAACATTTTCTGATAGAAAAATGAAAGGCGAACACACCGGCAAATATAGAAAAACCGGACAAACAAAACCCAACACAATTGTTAATCAGTAGTTTTTTATTTACGCATGCAACAAAGAAAACTGTAAAACCTTCTAGAAAAATTGCCCGCATTAACCATCTGCCGAATGGCTAAAAAGCCAACCGCACAGCAAACCTTAAAAATGGCTGCAAAACAATAAATAGCATATGCGAATCCTGTTTGTAATAGAAAACTACCTGCCG
>JACPBT010000094.1 GCA_016180145.1 Candidatus Woesearchaeota archaeon
GATTATCGGCTTTATACTGCTTGGCAAGTTCATGGAACACAGCATGAAAGGACGAGCAACAGCAGCAATAAGAAAACTCCTTGACCTCCAGCCGAAAATGGCAACTGTAATACGCAAAGGAAATGCGGAGGAAAAAATCCCTGTAGAAAAAGTCACAGCAGGCAGTATTCTAATAGTGAAACCAGGTGAAAGCATACCGGTTGACGGAATCGTAATATCAGGGGAATCAGCAGTTGATGAATCAATGATAACAGGCGAGTCAATGCCATCAGGCAAAAAAACCGGAAGCACACTCATAGGAGGGACGATAAACAAAAGCGGAATGCTGAAATTTAAGGCAACAAAAGTCGGAGCAGACACAACCCTCTCACAGATTGTAAAGATGGTGCAGGAGGCAGTGGCAGCAAGAGCGCCAATGCAGCGCCTCGCAGACTCTGGTATTTCGCATACGGAATGCAGTTCCCAATGGCGCTCTCAATACTGATAGCAGTCCTCATAATCGCATGCCCATGCGCACTCGGCATAGCAACACCGGCAGCAATCATGATAGGAGCAAGCAAAGGCGCACAGAACGGGATACTAGTAAAAAGCGGGGAATTCCTTGAAAAAGCAAGAAAAATACAGACTGTAGTATTTGACAAGACAGGCACGCTCACAAAAGGAAAACCGGCAGTAACAGACATCATACCACTTGCAATAAGCTACGATGAAAGCAAAATCCTACAGCTCGCAGCAATAGCTGAAAAAGGCTCAGAACACCCCATAGGAGAGGCTATAACCGGCAAAGCAGGCACGCTTGGGATACTGCTCCCTCAGGGCAAACTCCACCAGACCACAGCAGGCAAAGGCATACAGGCGCAATACCAAGGCAGAAAAATACTTGTCGGAAACAGAACATTCATGAAAGAAAAAGAAATTGCAGTAACAGCCGTAGCAGAAGCAAAAATAACCAAACTGGA
The DNA here is from genome assembly GCA_016180145.1 of Candidatus Woesearchaeota archaeon. Classification (GTDB taxonomy): domain Archaea; phylum Nanobdellota; class Nanobdellia; order Woesearchaeales; family UBA10216; genus JACPBT01. The sequence continues at coordinate 960 of JACPBT010000094.1, forward strand.
AAAAGAAGGCAAAACAGCAGTAATGGTCGCAACCGGAAACAGGCTCATCGGAGCCATAGCAGTAGCGGACACGCTCAAAGAAAGCTCAAAAGCAGCGGTCGCGGAGCTGCAGAAAACAGGCAGGGAAATCATAATGATAACAGGCGACAACGAAAGAACAGCACTGGCAATTGCTTATAAGCTTGGAATAAAACGGGTGCTGGCAAACACGCTACCAGGGGAAAAAGCCAGAAAAATAAAACAGCTACAGGAAGAAGGAAAAACAGTAGCAATGGTGGGGGACGGAATAAACGACGCGCCGGCACTGGCACAGGCAGACGTAGGCATAGCCATAGGAGCAGGAACAGACATTGCAAAAGAAACAGGCGGCATAGTCCTGATGAGAGATGACCTAAGAGACGTTGCAGCAGCAATAGAGCTAAGCAGGAAAACAGTGGCAAAAATGAAACAAAACCTGTTCTGGGCATTCTTCTACAATATTGCACTAATCCCAGTCGCAGCAGGAGCGCTATACCCATTCACAGGAATCCTCCTGAACCCGATATTCGCGGCAATCGCAATGGCATCAAGCTCAATAACAGTAGTAGGAAACTCACTCCTGCTAAACAAGCATAATCCACGAAAATGAAACCCTACCAATGCAGAATATGCAAGTTCAGCTATTCAGAGGAAAAATGGGCAAAGGCATGCGAAGACTTTTGCAGGAAGCACAAAAGCTGCAACTTAACAATAACAAGCCACTCAATACAAAACAGCCAAAAAAACAAAAACACAAAAGAAAACATCAAAATAAAAAAACAACACGCATACATAGTAGCGGCAATAGCGCTAATAATACTCGCGGCGGCAATCAGCGCAGCAATAACACAAACGCAAAAGCCGGAAAAAACTACAGAACCAGAGCAAAAATTCGCAGAGCTAAGCAAAGCCCACACAAGCCTATGCTCAGGGCCTGAATTCATAGCAGGAAAACAGGAAAACGAAAGGCTACAGGGAGCATGCTGCTCAAAAATGGACATCCACCGCTACAATGAACAGGTAACAGGACTGAAAAAATACTCAAAAATAACACAGATACCAAAAGACCCCTACGACATACAAGTAGAGCTTGCCAACAAGCTGCTCAACTACCAGAAAACAATAAACCTCACACCAGAACAACAGGAAACATACAACCAGGCAGCAAAACTATCCCACGAAGGAGGGCCATGCTGCTGCAAATGCTGGAGATGGTATGCATTTGAAGGACTTGCAAAATACCTCATAACAGAACACAACTTTAACGCTGAACAAATAGCAGAGATATGGGAACTTGAAGACGGCTGCGGAGGAAAAGGACACACACACGCCAACTGACAAGTTCACCGCAGCAGCGCTTCAGCAACAGTAAAAAATCCGACAGCAACAAAAAGAACAGAAGCGCCAAGACGGACAAGCCGTTCATCAACCCTTGAGCCAATAAACCTGCCAAAAGCAAGCATAACAGAAAGAACAACAGCAATGCCAGCAAGCGAGCCAAGAACTGCAAAAAGCAGGTCATACCTCACACCAAACAGCAACGCAGCAAACTGGCTCTTATCCCCAAACTCGCTAACAAAGAAAAGCGCAAACGCGGCAAAAAGCACAGAACGCCTCCCAAGCTGCAAATGTTTATTATCTTCCTTCTCACGCCTGAAAAACATCCAAAGCCCGAAAAAAACGAAAAGAAAACCGGAAAAAACAGAAATAAAAGAGTGCTCAAAATAACTAGCAACAAAAGTGCCAAGAACAACCGCAGAGCCGTCAACCAAAGCAGAAGCAGCCATCGCACCGGCAAATATATGGAAAACATGCCTATGGCGCATAGCCAAAGCAAGCATGGCAAGCTGCGTCTTATCACCAATCTCAGCCAAAGCCATTGCAAGCATCGGAACAAAAAAATCCTGAAACATAAAAATCACTTCCCTGAAATTGAAACCATACCGGCATGGGAAAAGCTGAGAGCCTCCTTTTCAAAGCCCTCCCTAATTCCAAAATTAATATCCTGCTGAGCATCCATGTAATCACCATAGCTGGCAGACTTTATAAAATACGAAACCTCAAAAACAAGCCCAACAGGCGAAAACTCCTTAAAATGAACACGCTCCAGCTCAGCCAGCTTCACCCTGCCAACAACATCCTTCACAACATCCAAAACATGCCTAAGCTTCCTGTTGTCAGCGCCATGCGACAAAGTAAACTTGAAAATGACACGCCTCTTTTGCATCTTCTTGAAATTCTGAACACGGGCAGAAGTAAGCTCCCTGTTTGAAATGACAATCTCCTCACCCTGCAAAGCCTCAACCCTCGTAGATTTAAGGCCAATCCTCTTAACAACCCCCATATGCTCCCCAACAACAATAAAATCACCAACCTCAAACGGCTTATCAAAATAAATGGAAACAGAGCTGAAAATATCACCGAGAATGTTCTGCAGGGCAAAGGCAACAGCAACACCGCCAATTCCAAAGCCGGCAACAAGGGCAGAAACATTATAACCAAAATTTGAAAGAACCATAAGAAAAGCAATAACCCACAGCGAGCCCTTAACGATACGGACAACCATGCGCGCAACATTCGCATCACTGCGCCCATTCCTCCTCCTGATAACCTTCTCAGAAAAATAATCAATAAAGCCTGAAACAGCCCTTACAACATAATAAGTCCCCCCAATAAAAAGAGCGTAATGAAGCAGCCTGTCCGCAAGAGGAGGCAGAGAAAGAGTCTGCAGCGCAACATAAGCAGAAACCACAAGATAAAAGGGCCAGTGAATGCCGCCCAAAATGCCCACAAAAAAGTCATCAACGTCAGTGGAAGTCTTTGCAGCAGCTGATTTCAGGCGATGAAGAACAACCTCCCTGAAAACCCTCAAAAGAACAACGCCAACAACGATAATCCCGAAAGCAACAGCATAATCAATACCCGAATTGCCAAAAAGACTGAAATTTGCAAGAGAAACCAAGTCAAGCGCCATGCAAAAACGCATCAAACGGTAATATTTAAAGTTTCCTACTACTTTTGAGTGATTAAAACAGAAAGTTTTATATATATATGGCTCTTTCCACCTGCTTATGAGACGCAAACTGACTTACTTTATTGCTGCTACAACTGCTGCACTTACATTCGCTTGCAGCCAGGCTTCTCCAACGCCAACAATCTCTCCTACTTCAACACCAACGATTGAGACTGTTATTGTAGCGACGCCAGCACCGTTTCCAACACCTACACCAACTCCGCAACATACAGCAACGCCTACCCCAGATGCAGCGTATCAGTTAAAAGTAAGCGACACCAAAAACGACATATATGCCATTCTTAAGGACGCGATAGGTATTCAAAAAAGAAACATATTAATCGCATCAAGCATAGACGAAATATTGGCTTCAGAGAAAGGGCAGCCTTATTCGCCTAAGGACTATCACCCTCTCGATGAAGAAATCCTAAATGTAATAAGCCCAATCAATGATTTGAAAACCTTGAATGCTATAAAAAGGGTTGCAATAGAGATAAACACCATAGAATCTAAAACTGAAGGCATAATTAACAATGCACATGTTATAGCGGTGAGAAATAACAATGCTGTTAGCGGCTTTTCCAACAGTCTGAGATGCGATTCAGGTTCACTTACACCTGTATCGAATCCGTCTGAGTTTAGGTTGCCCGATTATTACGAGTCTTCAGATTTAACTGGCAGCGAAGTTCTGAGCTATATGGTGAGTGTCTTGCTTACCGCAAAGGATTTAGAAGAGGAAACAGCCAGATTTAATGATAGAGTTGAAGCTCGAGAGGGTTATATCAACAACTGTCGCAATTATTACCTCAGTTGGATATCAGGCCTCAGTGCGAACACAAATACACATCAAATATGGACAGCACAGGTAGTATCAGATAACAGGGCAATTGCGATGCAAATCAGTGATGCTGCAACAAACAAACATTCTACCGGCCAGGTTTTTTTACCGACGGATTTTGTTGACCAAAAGTCACCATTCCATACATGGGCATATAATTTAAATTTTTTGGAAGGAATAATAGCACGCTTGGAAGGAATAAACGCGGTAGTAACAAGAACATTAGATACAGCAAAAGACGGTAAAGCAATAACAGCTGATACTTACGAAATGCTTAAGG
>JACPBT010000095.1 GCA_016180145.1 Candidatus Woesearchaeota archaeon
CCCTGACTATGGACTCAGCTTCCTCCATACTCCCCTGAAACTGCGAAACCGGTTGGTCCAGATGATAGTGATTGTTTAGCCAAACCTTAAATCCGTCCATGCTCAAAAAAAGCGAGTTTAGGAGCGGTATAATACCGCTAAACAGCCTGTGCACCCTGTCCAAACACATTCTTAAGCCTTTAATATCTTCATATATTTTCTGATAGTCTGCCACCGAATCATAACGCCTTTTCTGGGTATTATTTTTGAAAGACTGCAATTGACGGATAAAATCCCTAATAAATTTTTGGGCTTCACCTATCTGCAACATGACAGAAATTAGCACATTAGACGTGTCTCTCAGGAAATAAGTCTTGTTCCTCACATCCAGTTTTTCCCTATAGTTCAGCCCTACCATATGCTCTATTACCCTTTTGCCCTTCTGCAGGAATGAGGGAGCCGGGCTTAACTCACCCCGCTCTATACTGAGCATAAGGTTAGCGACGCCTTCAGCCCGGGAAGCCATTTTACTAAGCCGCTGAAAGAAATCCTTAACTTTGACCGACAACCCATTAAGAGCCTCATCAATCTCTACAAACTCAGCAGTGAGCGGCGATACATAGTTGACATTGCGCCTGATGGAATAAGCAAAATCAGAAGCAAGATTAAACCCCTGATTATCCTCTTTAAACGGCACATCGGGATTTAATACGCTATTGCCCTGCAAAACAGCATCAAAGTCACTTTTAATATTCTCCAGACTGCCAAGCAATGCAGACAAGGCTTTCTCCTCTTCAGAGTCCAACACCGACTCAGCCTGCAACTCCTGAAGCGCCTCCAGCTCTTTTTCCTTAATATCAGTCCCTTTTGTAATTATGCTTACCATCAAACTCCATAAATTCCCTTAAAACTTTATAAAGATTGCCATACAGCCGAACAAGCTTTAAGACAAATCCGACACCCCACCCCATCCAGCCAAAGATTGATAGAATATTCGCATTATAGCGGCGGACTTTAATAATCGTAAAAACTTGTAAAGCCCGCCTAATATAGGCACGGTTGACAGCTACGAAAATTAATTTCCGTGCCTATAAATTACTAAAATATCACTGCCATGCAAGCTTATTTCCTGTAAATGTTATCGTGATGGTCAAAGTCCTCAAAATAAACAAAATCATTTTGCACGTCATACCTGAAAACCAGAACAAAACTACCCACATGAACCCTTTTGAAAGCTTTTAAGTCGTATCGCAGGTTTTTGTAATGCTCAATATCCGGAGAATTAATAACTTCATCAATTTTATTGAGAACATTCCCGTATAGCTGCCTGTCTTTCTTCATTAATTTTTCCAAAACTCTGTCCAGATGCTTGCTCGTCGTATACTTCCGCGACATGTCAATCAGATTCCAGCTTTTTTCTCAATTCCGCAATAGAACCAAAGGTCTTACCATAACCCTCTTTTTCAATCCGTTTAAGCTTGTTCAAATACTCAGGCCTTAATTCAGGCTCAAGAATATTCTTCCCACAGGCCATAACTATCTTTGTAATTGCCTCACTTTTTGTTTTTAAGTTGTATCTGGCTTTCACTATGTTTAGAACCTGATTTGCTTCATTAGGAATCTCAATCATTGCCTGCACCATTTTCCTGCACCTATAGGAAATAACCTTAATTTTCGTAACTTCAAAAACACTCGCAAGGTTATTTCCTAATAAGCAAATCACTTATTTGTTAGGAACAAAGTTCCGATTATTAACGTGATTTGCTATAACACAACATAGATGCAGTATCTATGCCGCATATATAAACCTTTTGTTTTCACGGGCAATCTGCACATAACCATCGCAGTGCCAGGTTTTCGGGTGTTGCCAAATACTAAAGAACCACCCGTCAGAGACAGGAGGGATTATCTGGTAACAAACCCAATAAGCAAGCTTTAAATAAATAAACGAAAATCTGAAATGCATGGCAAAATACACAGTAGAATACGACAGACCAAACTGCATAGGAGCAGGGGCATGCACTGCCGCAAGCCCAAAATTCTGGAAGATGAACTATGAAAAAGACAACAAGGCAGACCTGATTGGCGGAAAACAGGGAAAAGACGGCATAGAAACCATAGAAATAGACGAAAAAGACTTTGAAGAAATGAAAGCATCAGCAGAAATATGCCCTGTAAATGTGATACACATCAAAAAGAAGGAAACAGGAGAGAAAATAATCTGAACGCTACTTTTTGAAGAACTCAGCAACAGCCTCCTTATAAAACGAAGTAACCTTTGGAGCCAGCTCCTTTGGAAAACACTGGTAATAGCGCTCCCACGCATAACGCTCATCAAGAAAAACAAGAACGCCCCTGTCAGTCTCTGTCCTTATACATCTCCCGGCACACTGCAAAGCCTTGGTAAAAGCAGGAAAAACATAACCATAATCCCAACCCCGACCATAACGCTGCTCATAATAACCAACAAGCGCCTTAGTCTGAAGGTCAGGCTGGCCCAAAGGCAGCCCCACAATAACAACACCATTCAGCAAAGCGCCCGGCAGGTCAATGCCCTCACCAAAACTACCGCCAACAACAGCAAGAAGCACACCGCCCCTTAAATAACAACCCTTAAACCCCGCAAGAAAAGACTCCTTCTCCTCCTTTGAAAGATTGGGCAACTCCTTAAAAACCTCCTTAGAAGTAACAAGGTACGGATGGATTTTCCCCATGAAATCATAGCTTGGAAAAAATATGGCAGTATTGCCGGGAATTGCAGAAAGCAACTCAGAACAGACAGAGGCTATCTTCCTATACTGAGCATCATTACGGCTCTTAAACTGAGTAGTTGCAGACGCAACTATAAGCGGCAACCTGTTCTCCTTAGGAAGAGGACTGCCATACTCACGCTCAACAACACCCTCAGGAAAGCCAAGCAAATCACGATACATAAAAGAAGGCGTAAGAGTGCCGCTCATCATAATGACAGAATAAGCGCCTGAAATAACCTTAGCGGCTTCGAGAGACGGGTCAAGACAATGAAAGGAAACAGTAACAACCGGAACACCGCCATAACCGGCACCAACCGAAACAATACGAGCAAAGCCATCATCATCATTCTGCCATGCAGAAAGAAAATCAGCAACACCACCCATAAAACTCTGCCGCTCAGACTCCCTCACAGAATCAGCAACAGCAGACATACGCTCAAGAACAACAGGCAAATCATAGCCTCCAAGAGGCTTAAGAAGCTCCTCCATAGAGACAAGACGCTCACTAACGCCGGAAGCAAGAGCGCCCATAACATTCCTCAACTCAACAAGAAAAGAAGCAATTTCCCGCTCAGACCACTTCTCAGCCTCCTTCACAGCCCTCTCAACAGAAGCAGTTGAAAGGCGCTCAGTAAGCATCTCACGCATCCTCCCCGGAAGATTGTGAGCCTCATCAACTATGATAATTGAATCCTCCAACAACTTTGAATTACGCTTGAGAAAACTCTCCCTAATCTTCGGATTAAAAACATAAAAATAATCAGCAATAACAACTGAAGCAGACTTTGAGGCGAAAGCCGCAGCCTCATAAGGACAAACACCTTCACCTTTGGCAAGAGAGACAACCTCCTCAGTATGCAATGGCTTGGCAGAGATAACCTCAATAACACGCTTAGAAGACTGCGAAAGCCCCTCACCCCGCCTGAAATTCGTGTAAAACTCACACGAATCATTCTCCCTCAAATGACTGCAATACTCATGAAACTGCCTTGTAAAAAATGAGCCAGCATCATCCCTCGCACACATATGGCGCTTGCCAAGCATGTCAACAACAGAAAACGCAACGCCATGACGCTGCCTGATAAGCTTCAGAGTCTCAACCGCCAAAGCATGCTGGGTATGACGCGAAGTAAGAAAGAAAACTGTTTTCTGATTAGCCAAGGCAAACTCCAAAGCAGGAGCAAGAGCAGCAGCAGTCTTGCCCAAACCGGTAGGGGCGTGGGCAATAAGGCAGCCATGAGAGGAAACAGCCTCAGCAACATCAGACATAAAATCAGACTGAACAGGCCTTATCTTATCGTAAGGAAAAAGAGACATGAAACAGGCAGGAAAAGAAGCAATTTAAAATGGTTGCGGAAGCAGCAGCCTAAAGTGCTATAATACGGGGGGATGGGGTTAGTGAAGGGATTTCCGCAGGCGGATTCCGGCAGCGCTCTGCCATGGAAATAATATTCCTGTTGTCAAAAGAGGAGCCTCCACCATCCAAAACAACACCGGCAACAAAGCCAAGCAGCGTTCCGCCTGAAAGCACAGGATAGGCGCGCGTCACAGAACCTGAAGCGCCATTATACGCCCGAAGCTGCTCAAGAAGGCAGTCGGGAAAAACAGAAAAGGGGTCACCCGAAGGCGAAACAAAATAAGCAGTTCTCTCAAGATGCTCTGCCCTTGTAAGAGGGCGCAGATTATTATCAATAAGATACTGCTCAAGAGTCAGAGAAGGGCTACTTGCCTGCGCTGCTTTAAACTGCTCCTCAACAAACCTGCGGTTCACAGTAACACTTCCAAGTATAGGGAACGGGAGAAAGCTTTCATCACTACGGGGCAGCCTTGAATCAATATAAAGCGCAATACCACCTGAAACAGAAAGAGCAGGCTCAGAGCGGTCAGCCTCAGAAACAAAGCCATACAGCTCCCAGGGCGGCTTAGGCTGCGGAGTCGGAGTTGGCGCAGGAGCGGGCTGGCTACAACTGCCACCAACAACTGCCCAAAACAAGGCAGCAGCCAAAGCAA
>JACPBT010000096.1 GCA_016180145.1 Candidatus Woesearchaeota archaeon
AGAAAATAGGGGCAGGGACAACAGTAAGCTACATTGTAACTGAAGGGAAAGGCGCAATAAGGGACAGGGCCAGGCTGCCTGAGGAAGTCAAAGACGGCGAGTATGATGCAGAATACTACATAACAAACCAGGTAATTCCGGCTGTTGAAAGGCTCCTTGAAGTTATTGGCTGCACAAAAGAGGAAATAACAGAAACATACCTGCAGAAAAAACTGGAGAGCTATTTTGGGTGAGCCCGCTTATCCCTGCGTCAACGCTCATAAACTACTGCGTTTTCAGTGAATCCTGCAACCTGATTGGCGGTTTTGCTCATGAAAATCTCAACTTTTAATTTTCTTGGTTCAGTCAGCTGCACGAGCGCAACACCCTCCATCCTGTCTGCGTTTGGCTTTGATGCGACCTGCCCTGCATAAGACAAGCGATTCCAAGGAGCATTTGTGCCTTTAATGAAATATTCAAAGTTAATCAGCTCGTATTTAACCGGGCCTGTTTCAACTCCTGTTGTTGCCGGATTGGGATTTTCCTTTTTTATTCCATACGCTTTTGCCCTGCCGCCTATATTGCCGTGTGAAAAAATAAATTGGGTTGGGTCGTATGCATCCGGAAAAATGGCGAGGTGGTTTCTCCAGTTTTTGTCCTCATACTTTGCGGGAAAGCCGCCGCTTCCTTTCACAAACCAATTACCAATTGCCTTTCCGTCAATATCATAATCAATCTTTCCGCCGATTGGCTCTGAGCTTCTCACAGTCTTTGCAATAAGCTCGCTTCTTATCGGCTCTACGAAGAAATCATAAGGGTCAACCGTGTGAACTTTCCATGGCTCGCCGTTATAATGTTCGTAAACCATGAATCCGGGGAGATTATTTTCAGCGTCGTAAACTCCGAAATCAAGGCTCCTCAACCCGATTTTTCCTATTTTTTGTCCGGCTTTTACAGGGATTCTTACACTCTTGCTTGCAAACACGTCGTCATCAGGAAAATTCCCTGTTTCTTCCATAATTTCCGGAGCCAGAGATGTTGCCAGGTCAAAATATGTCCAGAACGAGCAGGAGTGTTCCATGACAACGTAGTAATCAGGCACAGGGTTTGCACCGCCTTCCTCGCTTACAAACTGGTTTCTCTTTGCTATGGAGACAATGTAGCCGTCGGCAGGGGCAAAAACGTCATACAAGTCAGGGCCCTGCTCCCTGTTTTTTGGGTAGTAATACTGATGGTCTATCGGAGTAACGTGCCCTGATTCCGGGTCAATTGTCCCATAAGGCAGTATTGCCTCAATGTTTTCCGGACTAATCGGATATGCAGTCAGTGGAACGGTGCCTTTCTTTCCTTTGCACCGCCCGCCGCTCCAGTCAAAATCCGCTGCTGTTGGCTCGCGGGGCTTAAATAGATTGCTTATTGGCTTCTCTTTGGGGGATTCTGGCTGGTTCTCCGATGATTGCTGGGGAGTGTCTGAATCTTCTGTAAAACTTTCCTTCGTGATTGGCGATTGTCCGGCGCATCCAATTAAAAAGAGCAGAACGAGAATGAAGCAACCGAGCAAGATGCCTCTTTTTAGCATATTTTAACAGAAAGGGGCATGTGACTATATAAGGCTTACGGAAGTCAACGGCATTTAGCCTTAGCAAAAGCTTTAAAGTGGTGCGGATTTATTCGGGGCTATGACAACATACTCCCAGGCAATGCAATACATCAACAGTCTTGAATTCTTCGGGATAAAGCTCGGTCTGGACAATATAGGAGAATTGTGCAGGCAGCTCGGAAACCCCCAGCTTGCTTATCATACGATACACGTTGCCGGAACAAACGGAAAGGGAAGCGTAACAGCAATGTGCAGCAAAATTCTCCGGTTGGCAGGCTGCACGACAGGAATGTATACATCACCCCACCTCCAGACATTCCGGGAGAGGATGCAGGTAAATGGCAGGCTTATCGGGAAGGATGAGCTGGTAAAGGCGTTTGAAACTGTGAAAAAAGAGTCTGACAGGCTTAAAGAGAAGGGAATGCAGGCAACCTTCTTTGAATTCACAACCGCAATGGCATTCGTCCACTTCCGGAACAAAAAATGCGATATGGCAGTGATTGAGACTGGGCTTGGGGGCAGGCTGGACGCGACAAATGTCGTCAAGCCGCTGGTTGCAGTAATAACGAACATAGCGCTTGAGCACACAGAATACCTCGGGAACACAAAAGAAAAGATAGCAATGGAAAAGGCGGGAATAATAAAAGATGGAAGCATAACCGTCATAGGAGAGCAGGATGAGAAGATTAAGCAGTTGCTTCTCAACGTCTGCAAAGAAAGAAAATCAAAAGCCATAATCGTTGGTAAAGACTATGCAGGGGAAATATTGCTTGCCGGGCGCTACCAGAAAAGAAATGCGGCAGCAGCAAAAGCTGCAATAGAAGCGCTGTCAGGGCACGGAATAAAAATAAGCCAAATCACAATAGCAAAAGGCATTGCAGCAACAAAATGGCCCGGAAGGCTGGAAGAAATGCAAAAAACACCGCCTGTAATATTGGACGGTGCGCACAACCCGCATGGAATTGAAACAGTAGCTGAATACGTGGCAGGAAAAAAGATGACACTCGTAATAGGAATATCAGAAGACAAGAACATTCATGAAATGATGAGGATAATAGCGCCGCTTGCATCAAAAATAATAGTGACAAAAGCGAAGACGAGGGGGGCAAGCACCTCACTTCTTAGAAAAGAGGCGGTTAAATACTGCGGCAAAGTTGAAGAGGTTGGGGATGTAAAGGAAGCTGTAAAGAAGGCGGTAAGGGAAGCGGAAGGCGAATTAATAATGGTTGCCGGTTCGCTTTTTGTCGTAGGAGAGGCGAGAGGGCTATGGAAAAAGGTAGAGAATTGAGTTGTTTCTTAAAAATACTTCAGGATGCTCCTTGAGAGAACATAGCGTTTATCCACAGAGATGAAAGGCACTTTTGCCTCAATCCTGTGCAGCAGCGTGTTCGCAGCAACAAAGGATAAGGCAATGCCTGAAGCGAACAGCAGGCGCTCAACAATAACGACAGGAATCAGGGCAGTCCACGCCTCAGGTGTCATAGGGACTGTCCAAATCCAGACAGCACCGCCAACAGCGTGGGCAGTGAAAGTGGCGCCAAGAGAGCGAAGGAAAAGCCTGTTTGGGAAAAACTTTGCAATGACTGGTATTGTCCAGAAGATAAGAGGGAAAAACCAGACCTGCCTGCCAACAGGATGGGCAAGAAACATTGCAATAGCAGCCACAGGAACAACGGCTGAAAGTCTGTGCTTCTTAGTGCCAAAATACCACGCAGCGAAAACCATTGGGAGAAGCCTGAGGACTGTGACCAAGTCAAAAGATGCCTTGCCTGAAAGCAGATTGATTATGAATGTTGCTGCTGATGAGCTGAAAACAACAACGCTCCCAACCACAGGGCCGAGGATGCCGCCGGCAACAGGGCCAAAGAACTGAAAAAGCGTAAAGAACTGGTTAGGCTTCCCAACCAGTGCAGAGAAATTTACCTTGCTGCTTAGGAAGACCAGAGCAATGAATAATGCGGCAAAGAACACCTTTGTTGAAGCGGAAAACTTTTTCATGATGTTAAAAACAAACAAAACAGCAGCTTTATATATTTTATGTCTGACCAATGCAGCATGAAGGGGGCAATAGTGACAGGAAGCGCAAGAGGGCTTGGAAAAGAGATTGCAGTCATGCTTGCAAAAGAAGGCTATGCAACAGCAATAAACTACAGGAAAAGCGGCAAAGAAGCGAAAAAGACGCTTCAAGTGCTGATTGAAATAAACAGGAACTGCCTGAGCGTAAAAGGAGATTTGACAAAACAACAGAATGTAAAAAAACTTTTTGAATCTGCAAAGAAGAAATTCGGAAGAATAGACGTTTTAGTCAACAATGTAGGGGACTTCCTCTACAAGCCGCTGCTGCAGACAACAAAAAAAGAACTGATGGGCGTGATTGAGAACAATGTGGCAACGGCATTGCTGTGCAGCAAAGAGGCTATAAAGGCAATGCGGAAACAGGGCTATGGGCGGATAATTAACATAGGAAGCACAGGATGTGACGAGTTGCTTGCGCCAGAAATGACAACGCCATACTACATGGCAAAAACATCAATCTGGCTGCTGACAAAAGCGCTCGCAAGGGCAGCGGGGGAGGGAATCACTGTTAACATGGTGAGCCCTGGAATACTGAAAACAAGCATTGTTAAAAAAGAAGGGGTGGAATACACAAGCTTTGACGAAGTGACAAACGCCATACTGATGCTCATAAAAAGCAGCCACAACGGAAAAAACATGGCAGTAGCAAGATGGAAGCCGGAAGGGTGAAATGGGGGGAACAGGAGTTATCCATTTAACTGTTTCTGTTTTATGGCGTTTTTGGCTTTTTTAGTTTTCCGCTGAATGTTTCTATTTGGGAAACTTCAATCTCAGGGCAGATTCCGTTATAATCGCAATCTTTGCAGATAAATACTGACGGGTTTTCAGGCTGCCACCCGACCACAAGTGAGCCTACAAAATGAACTTTGATTCGTTCCTGTAATTTTTTTGCGCCAGGCCTTGATAATTCAACAGGGCTCATTAAGTATATGCTTTTTACATTAGTGCCCCCGCATTTTGGGCATATCCTTATCAAGGTTTTTTTATTCATGATACCGGAAAGATTGGTAAAAGCAAGCTGGCGTCAGCATTGCGGCATAAATTTTTAAAGAGGGGACTTATCTGCCAGATTGAGCCGGCAAAGCTGACGTGGAGAGGCTCTATACCAGCAAAATATGTTGTAAACGATGAAATACATAGCAGATTTGCATATCCATAGTAAATATGCACAGGCAACTAGTAAGGATCTTGACTTAGAAAACTTGGAAAAATGGGCAAAAATCAAAGGGGTTTCACTTCTGGGAACCGGGGACTTTACACACCCAACGTGGATACAGGAAATAAAATCAAAGCTGAAGGATGACGGCACAGGAATTCTTAGAACCGCTTCAGGGTTTCCGTTCGTTCTTCAGACAGAAATTTCGCTGGTTTATACGCAAGGAGGAAAGGGCAGAAGGATACATCACATTGCTTATGCGCCGAACCTTGAGGTTGTTGACCAGATAACAGAATACCTGCTGACCAAGGGAAGGATTGACTATGATGGCAGGCCGATATTTGGAATCAACAGCATAGACTTTGCTGAGAAACTGCACGAGATCAGTCCTGATACAGAAGTCGTACCCGCCCATGCATGGACGAGTTGGTTTGGATTGCTTGGAAGCAAATCCGGTTTTGACTCGGTGAAAGAATGCTTTCAGGAAAAAACACATTTGATTCATTCCATTGAAACGGGGATGTCGTCGGACCCTCAAATGAACTGGCGCATAAGCGCGCTGGACAACATAACGCTGACATCCAATTCTGACCTTCATAGCTTTTGGCCTTGGAGGATCGGCAGAGAAGCCAATGTCTTTAACATGGACAAATTGAGTTATAAAGGAATATTGGCTGCTATCAGAGAAAGGAAAGGCTTTGAAGAGACCATCGAAGTTTCGCCCTCATACGGCAAATACCACTTTGACGGGCACAGAAACTGCGGAGTCGTCATGAGCCCTGCTGAGTCGGCAAAAGTAAAAAGGATATGCCCTGTATGCAGAAGA
>JACPBT010000097.1 GCA_016180145.1 Candidatus Woesearchaeota archaeon
GTAAACGCAATGCCTGAATCGCTGGTATCAGTAATATCTGCGGCTGAAGGCGTGCCACACCTCGGCTTCGGCGTCCTGATAGGAAGCGTAATTGTAGACCTGACACTGGTAATAGGGCTTGTAGCACTCTCAGCAGGCTCTATCAGAATAACGAGAGGATTCACATACGAGCTGTGGCTGTTTGCGCTGCTCTCACTCCTAACAGCGCTTGCGCTTGACGGCACCCTTTCAAGGATTGAAGGAGCGATAATGATTGGCGGCTGCGCCCTGTTCTTCTACACGCTGCTAAAAGAAAACCACATAGTGGACAAGCTCGTCCACTCAGACAAAAGGCACATGGCAAAGCAGCTCCTGATATTTGCAGCAAGCACAGCTGCTGTTTTTGTGAGCGCAAATTATGTAGTCAAATACTCTGAAAGCATAGCGGCAGATGTCGGAATGCCCCTTGTCCTCGTAGGGCTGGTGCTGATAGCAATCACCACCTCGCTTCCGGAGGCAATCTTTGCAATAACCGCAGCAAGAAAGAAACTCGGAGATTTGGCAATAGGCGAGCTTTTCGGCGTAATAATGATAGACGGGGCATTCCTCACAGGGCTGATTGCAATCATACACCCCATAACAATACCGCCAGCAGAAATGGCAAAGCTCGCAATTTTCTACCTCACAGCAGTTGCCATAGCAACATACTTTGTAAGAAGCAACCGCACACTGACATGGAAAGACGGAATATTCATGGTCATGCTTTACCTGCTGTTTATCATAACAGAACTGACAACAGCAAGCATGTCTGCATAAAAAAGATTTTTAAACAGCCGCAGAGAACCAAGTCAATACGCCTCCGTAGCATAGTAGCCATTGCGGCGGTTTTGTACAAACTCACTGGCATTCGCAGCTTTGGATGCCCGTGTGCCAAAAGAACCGCAGGTCGTGGGTGCAATTCCCATCGGAGGCTTATTTACCTCTTCTTCTTTTTCCTGCTCTTAACATCCTTGCCCTTCTTCATCAATATCGCCTCCAATCCACGATTACAGAAAGAAACACCACTGCTTATTTATAAAAGCTATGCAAAACCCAACACGCAATCGGAAAAACTTATATAACTGTGCTGCTGGCAAAAGAAAATGGCACTTATAGGAAACGTAAGCCTTGACAGGTTTGTCCTGTTCATAACAGTAATAGTCGCAGCAGTAATAATCGGCAACCTGCTTGGCGCATATGTTAAAAAATACTTCAAGCAGAACGAGAAAAAACACTGGTTCTTCGTGCTTCTGCCAAAGCTCATAATGTATTCAATATACTCAGCAGGGCTTTACTACGGCGTATACCACATAATAAAGCTGGATGTGAAGGCATTCGCGGCAGCATTCGGAATAATAGGGCTGGCAATAGCATTCTCATCCCAGCAGATATTCCAGAACATGATAGCAGGAGCGTTCATCCTGATTGACAGAGCACTCCATGAAGGAGAATACATAGAATTCTCAGGGGTGCTATGCAAGGTTGAAGACATATCACTGAGAAAAACACGCCTGAGAGCAGTTGACGGAAGGCTGATGACAGTGCCGAACTCAGCCTTCATAACAGGAACAATAGTCAACTACAGCAGAAGCTTATTCTACAAAGTAACAGCAACAATACCCGTAGGGCAAGGCTCAGACATAGAAAAGGCGCGAAGCATAATATACCAGGCGGCAGTAGAACACCCTGAAGTAGTGCCAAGAATGCAGCCAAAGAAGAAATCCCTGATACAAACCATGCTTGACATACCAACCAATGCAAAGAAATTTGAGCCAAAGATATGGGTAAAAAGCATGGACAAGGAAAAAAACGTGCTTGAAGTGTCATGCTGGATAACAAGCATAAGAACAAAAGACAGAATACTCTCAGAGCTTCTTCAGGAAGTAAAGAAACAGTTTGAAAAAGAAGGAATAAAGCTGGGATAGCACTCTTTAACCCTATTTTGATTGCTCAAATTGAGTCCATACTCCGCAGCTCTGCTGCGGTATGCAATTGCTCAATTTGAGGCTTAAAAATTCCCACAGCTTGCTGTGATTGGGATTTTTAATTCTTGCAGCGGCAGTTAAAACGCATTAGTTACTACTCTGATTTGGTAAAAAAAGAAAGATTTAAATAGTAGTTGTTTCTCTTGAGTAGTTAAACTGTATGTTTTGAGGGGGGTAAGAATGGCAAAAAGGAATCAAAAAGCTGCAAAAAGCGCAGCAAAGACAAGGAAGGTGAAAAGCGGCATATACAGGCAGAGCACCAAGCTCACAGAAACAGTAGTAACAGAATCAATAGGACAGGAAGCAATACCTGTAGTTGAATACCTTAAAGGCAAAAAGAATATTTCAGAGTTCACTATCGCACAGAACATAAAATACGAGGTAGGGCAGGTAAGGAGAATGCTCTACGCACTCCAGAACAGGAATCTTGTAACATACTTCAGGAAGAAAGACCGGGAAAAGGGATGGTATATAAGCTACTGGACGCTAAATCAGGGCGGAGTGCCTGAGCTTGCGCTTGCAATGAAAAGAAACAAGCTGCAGGAACTTAGGGAAAGGCTTAAAAAGGAAGAGGAAAACAAGGGAATGTTCTATATATGCCCAAGCTTCTGCACCAGAATGGAATTTGAAAGGGCAACAGAAGCAGAATTCAAATGCCCTGAATGCGGAAAGCCGCTTCAGAATCAGGATAACACAAAAACAATAGAAAGAATAAGAGAGAACATAACAGAGATTGAGGCGGTATAGTGAAACGATTAAGAAACGGTTTACTAATAAAATGCCAACGCTTGAAGAACTTATAGGGGAAGAGTATGTTCTTAATATAGGAATTACAGGGCAGGGCGATGAAAAACTGGCATTTCTTGAACAAAACATGGGATTGGTCCAGCAGTTTCTTGAAATGGGCTTTAACGGCTCCCACATATACTCAATAGTATGTGGACCTGAGTGGAGGGAGAAGTTAGGGAATATAATCCAGAATTATGAGCCGGTGTGGAAACCTCTTGGCTTTACCGGCTCCAACCTTGCGCAGATTGTTGCCTATGCAGACTGGAAGGATAAACTTGACAGGATTAGTCGTGATTATGAGCGTGTCTGGAAGCCTTTAGGTTTACAACCAACCCACATAGCACAAATTACCCGAGGCAAAGGGTGGAGTAACAAGCTTGACTGGCTCCAAACCAAATACGCAGCATCAACATACACTCCAGTCAGAATAGCACGAATACTGCAAAAAGCAAACTGGAAGGAAATATTGGGGTCTTCTGCTGCTGCAGTGGCTTGATTCTGAAAGAAAAAAGAATATAAAGCCTGCAAACCTTTCAACCAGCATGCCGCTCAGGAAAGAAGAAAACCGGACTAAAAAAATACTTTTTGGAGCGCTGCTGCTGTTTGTGCTGGCAAGCAGCATAATCGGATTCAGCTTCAGCGCAATACCATTTGGGCTGCAGGAGCAGCAGGGCAAGCTAAAATACAACGGCATAGAACTTACACAGACGCAAACAGGATTCCAGACAGCCATAGACGGACAAATTCTTGAATTCACTTACCTGCCAACAGACATTCAGGAACTGAACGTCAGCCCGGCAACTGCAAAACTTGAGTCAGCTAAGGTAATCTACGCAACATCACACCCAAACAGCAGCATAGCACCGGCAATAAGCGGGGCAGAGTTTGACATAGCAAGAATGCTGGAAAAAAAGAAAAACTCCTTCCTTGACACAGCATTCACAGAACCAAACATATACGGCAAGGCGGTCATAACCTGCAGAGAGGCAACGCCCTACGTTCCTGTAATATACTTCAACATGACAAACACCACAACATCCATAACAGAGGAAGGAAGCTGCATCATAGTAAATGCAGGCTCAGAAACAGACTTTGAAAGGATAAGAGACAAAATAATATACGAGCTTCTCGGAATAAAATGAGCGAAACAGAAGGCGAGGAAAAGAAAAACAGCAAAAGCCTGATACTGCTTGCAGCCATCATTGCAGCAACAGCAATAATATTTGCATTACTTCTCGTGATAAAGCCTGAAATGAAAAGCCCGACAGTCACATACAACAACTTTAAATTTGCAAACATTGACGGAATTTGGGTTACAGAATGGCAGCTTGACAGCAGGCTTTACACCCTCCAGTTCAGGCACAACCCGGCAGAAGTGGAAGACATACCCGTAACAGGAACAACAGACATAAGATTCCAGCTTGAGGATGTCTACATAACAATAGATCCCACTGAGGAAAGAACAGAAGACATGGCATACCTCAACCTCGCAGCCATAGAACTCCTGACAAAGCTGCAAAACCCTCTCGGAAGAAACATCATAGCAGCATGCACAGCAAATGAGACCGAGGCATGCGCAGACAGGCCAATAATAACCTGCGACAACACCAACAGCACAGTAATATACCTCAAACCCGCTGAAAAAAACAGCATAACCCTCAAAGGAAACTGCGCAATATTTGAAGGAAAAAGAGAAGGAATCGTAATGGCAGCAGACAAGGCGCTCTTCCAGTGGCTACACATAATAAAGTATAATGAAACGCCTAAATAATTAACACAGGTGTCAGGCGTTTCAAATATAGCAAAGTGCATAGCGAAAGTTTCATTATTTCTGCCCTTTGCTATAAGTCCTCAACC
>JACPBT010000062.1 GCA_016180145.1 Candidatus Woesearchaeota archaeon
ATTACAACAGCAGCAGCAATAATAAACAGCAGCAAAAACTTATTCATCCCCATAGCAAAACAAGAAAAAGCAGGGCTTTATAAAACTTGCTGCGGGGACGGGGTTGCGTGGTTATTAGTTGGCGGAAGCCAACTTTGTGAAATAAGAAATTCGTCTTCTATTATGAAGTATAATCCTGGCAGTAACCTGATTAAGGATTGCTGTAAACCTCCTCTTCATAATGATGCCGTATCTTGCCTTAAAACTTGAATGAAAACTTTCACTATGGCTGCGTATGTGATATTCAGTAAGCCATCTCATAACATCCACAAATAGCTCAAGATACATTAATTTCCACGCAAAATCGCCATTCAGCTTATTGTTTTTCTTTGGAAAGACATAAGCAGTCATACCTCTTTCAGCAATCTCACTTACCAGTTTACGGTCATTAAAACCGGCATCCAATCGGATGCTGCCACCATACAAATCCTTGATTAGCTTGTGCATAGCACGACACTCCTGCTCACCGCTAACATCAAAAGTTTGCACAACCTCTCTGGAATCAACAATGCTCGTCATATACTCACCAGCGTTCTTGTTACTCTCGTAATTTTGCTTTCTACTGGTCTCAAGACCAGTACCATCCCCGCAATGCCTTCCATCACTATTTTTCTCTTTCTCAAAAACTTGCTTCAACACGTACACCACCTCAGGTTTGTTATACCCGTCTCCGATAGTGCGGTCATCCAGCTTCTTATTAATGCCAAGAAAAGGTCCAAGAATGGTAAGCCATCCTTGAGCATTACGCTCTGTAAAGCCCAAAGCCTCGCAAACCAGTACTGCCTTCGCAAGGTTCTTCGGGTTGGTTAAAGGTCTCCCTACTTTGCCTTTGCAAGGCATAAGCGTAGCTTCATCCACAGAATCACGTATGAACTGCAAAGTTTCTATAGCGTTTTCAACTTCTGTCCGGTTATACTCAGGCCAACTTATTGGCCTCGGTTGTTCACACTCATAGAATCCTTTCTCACGAATTAATGGAATCATTTGTCTGAATTCTTTATTCGGAAGCTCAGGCATAACAAAATATGTGCCTAATTACTATTTATATATTTATATTCTACAAAATACAAATAGTTAAATAAGATGTATGCCTAAAAGAAAGCGTTAATGATGGTCTACATAAGAAAAAAGAAAATTAAAGGTAAAACGTACTACTATATTGTCCAAGGACAATATGATTCAGAGGGAAAAGTCCACCAGAAAGTGATACTATACCTAGGAAATATTGAAAACATCTTAAAAGTGTTCAAATTCTACAAAGAAAAACATCCAAAAGATTGAATTTCCACGCAACGCCCGGCAAAGCGAAAGCTTTAAATAAGAGCGCACATATTCAATGACAAAGGTTTCTGTGGGGTTTTCTGCATAAGGAAAATGGAGCAAAACAACCCAAGCGTCAAAAAGGGGACTACAACTCTTGGAATAATCTGCAAGGACGGAATAGTGATAGCTGCGGAGAAAAGGGCGACAATAGGCAGCTTCATAGCAGACAAGAAGGCAGAGAAAATAGTAATGATAACACCAAACATGGTACTTACAACAGCAGGCACAGTCAGCGATGCACAACTGCTTGTTAAGCTGATAAAAGCGGAGCTGAAGCTCAAACAGGTAAGAACAGGAAGGGAAGCGACAGTCAAGGAAGCCGCAAACCTCCTCGGCGGGATGATATACGGCAACATAAGAAAATACTCACTCATACCCGGAATAACGCAATTCCTGCTTGCAGGCGCTGACAGGGAAGGGCTGCACCTTTACGACCTGTTCGTTGACGGCTCAGTAATGGAAGTTCCAGACTACGTCTCGTCAGGAAGCGGAAGCATAGTCGTATATGGCATTCTTGAAGCAATGTTTAAGAAAGACCTTGTCCTGAAAGAAGGCACAGAACTGGCGCTTAAAGCCATAAATGCCGCAATGCAGAGAGACTCAGCAAGCGGAAACGGCATAGTTATCTACAACATCAACAAAGAAGGAGCAAAGAAAATTTTTGACAAGGACGTAGAATCAGTAATCAAAATGTAGAAGCGCAGTTCGCAGATGCAAAACCAGTTTTGGCTGAAATGGCGATTATAAACTTCTCAAACCAGAAAAAGGAGCGATTATGGCTGACATAATAAAAGAAATACTGAAAAACCTGCCTGAAGAAAAAATCAGCGCGGCAGCATTTGAAGGGGCAAACATAGTCCTATACACAAAAGACAAGGAATTCTTCCTGAACAACGAAGGGCTGATAAAAAAGGCGGTTGACGAGGTAAAGAAGCGCATAGAACTCAGGACAGAGCCGAGCATGACGCTTGAAAAGGAAAAGGCAGAGGACATCATAAAAAAGCTGATACCTGAGGAAGCAAAACTGGCAAACATACTATTTGATGACGAACGCTCACAGGTAGTAATTGAGGCAGAAAAACCCGGACTCGCAATAGGAAAACAAGGCAGCATACTGCATGACATAAGGCGGGAAACGCTATGGGTTCCGATAATAAGAAGAACACCAGCAATAAGGTCAAAGCTCATAGAAAACATACGGGCAGTCCTATACCAATACTCAGACTACAGGCGCAAATTCCTTGACAAAATAGGGCATAGAATATACGACGGATGGATAAGAGGCAAAAAAAACGAATGGGTAAGAATGACATACCTCGGAGGAGGCAGGCAGGTAGGAAGAAGCTGCATACTCCTCCAAACCCCTGAATCAAGGGTAATGCTGGACTGCGGCGTAGACGTGGCATCACCCGATGAGCCATACCCAATGCTTGAATCGCCGGAATTTGACATAAGCGAACTTGACGCAGTAATCATAACGCACGCACACCTTGACCACATGGGATTCCTGCCATACCTATACAAATTCGGATACAGAGGGCCGGTCTACATGACAGAGCCGACAAGGGACATAGCAGCACTGCTGCTGCTGGACTATGTCAAGATAATGAAATCAGAAAACAAAGAGCCGATATACGATGTAGACGACATAAAGGAAATGGTCAAGCACACAGTCACGCTCTCATACGAAGAAGTAACAGACGTAACCCCTGACGTAAGAATAACACTATACAACGCAGGCCATGTGATAGGAAGCGCAATGATTCACATGCACATCGGCAACGGGCTTCACAACATACTCTACACAGGAGACATGAAATACGGCAGAACCCAGATGCTTGAACCGGCAGCAACAATGTTTCCAAGGCTTGAAACGCTCATGATAGAGGCAACATACGGCGGAAGAGACAACCTCGGAACGCCAAGAGAAGAAAGCGATGAAGCGCTCGCAGAACTCATAATAGACATAGCAAAAAACAAGGGAAAAATCATGCTGCCAGTCCTCGGCTCAGGAAGGGCGCAGGAAATAATGCTCACAATACACGCCCTCGTAAAAGCAGGGCGCCTTGAACCCCTGCCGGTCTACATAGACGGACTCGTATGGGACGTCACAGCAATACACACGGCATACCCGGAATTCCTGAACTCAGCACTCAGAAGGCAGATATTCCACGAAGACGAAAACCCATTCCTCTGGCCAATGTTCAAGGAAGTGGGAAGCCAGAAAGAAAGGCAGCAGATAATAGAAGAAACAGGGCCATGCATAATACTTGCAACATCAGGAATGCTCGTAGGAGGGCCGTCAGTAGAATACCTCCGCGCACTCGGAGACAACCCAAACAACGCCCTTGCACTGACATGCTACCAGGGCGAAGGCTCACTCGGAAGGCGCATCCAGAGAGGAGAGCGTGAAATAGCATTCAGCAACGGCCAACGCCAGGAAATACTCCAGATAAAATGCAGGATAGAAACAATAGAAGGATTCAGCGCACACTCAAACAGAAAGCAACTGCTAAGCTTCATCTACAGATGCAACCCAAGGCCAAAAAAAGTCATAGTAAACCACGGCGACTCAATGAGATGCCTGGACCTCGCAAGCGCAGTCCACAAACTCAACCGGATAGAAACCGCAGCGCCAAGAAACCTTGAAGCGGTAAGAGTAAGGTAGCGCAGCTACACTATATCCTTATTAAACCTGATTTCCAAAGATTTGGAACTCAAAACCCGGATGCTGTCAACAACCCCTTCCCGCACACCATAACCCTCAACTTTCTTCGGCAATAAAGCTGCAATTGAAGAGCCAACCTTAACTATCTTCCTTTTTCCCTCAATCTCACTGTTAGCCTCCCTTAACTTTGCTAATTGCTTCACCTGTTCAGGAGTGAACAATGTTTCGCCGCATTTGTTACATCTCATGCATTCCGCCAAAAAACCTTCAATAAAGCACCGCTCCAATCCGATACTCCCGCCACATTTACATTTAGCCGCAATCATTTTTCCACCTCAAAATTTTCCTTTCTTTTTGTTAACGGTAATTATCTTTATGAAATCAGGATAATATTCCGCAATAACAAAATATGCCGCATGCTCACTAAAAAGTATCTCAACACTCATCCTGTCAAGGCGATTCACCATAGCAACGGAGCTTAATAGTCATATACGAATAGTCGCTCCGTTGCATATAGGAGAGGAAGATGTTATTTACGAAAATCTAGCTCCTCTCCTATAAATCCACAATCCATGAAATCATGCCTGTTCACTGTTATAATAAATAGCATAAACCATTATAATATTTAAACCTTTCTATTTATGAATTATCAAGCGATATGTTCTTTAACAACTATGGGCTGCGCATGGTAACGCATTAGCCCTGCAAAAACGCAACTTTTAATAACATCCTTCTAATAAACTGAACAATGCAGCCAATAATAGCAACAGTAACACTCCTCGCAATGGCGGCAGCAAGCTACACTGACCTGAAAAAAAGGGAAGTCGCAGACTGGATAAACTATGGGCTGGCGGCATTCGGAATCGGGGCAGCCGCGCTGGCATCCATAGCCTTCAATGAGTGG
>JACPBT010000067.1 GCA_016180145.1 Candidatus Woesearchaeota archaeon
CCCTCAGTGTCAATTACAACCTTACCCGCCCACCCGGAAGCAGCGCGCAAAAGCTTAATGAAAGAACCATAATGAATGACAAGAACCTCACAGGCATACCCTGAAAAGCCGCGAATGTGGGACTCTGCACCGTAAACACCCTGACCGGCGCAGAACGCCTTCGCAAGCCTTATTTCACCAACAAGCCCTTTTGAGTGACGGTTAACCCACCTGGCATGAAACGGGGAAACATCTGTTATATTCACAGACTGACTTGAACGCTTCAAATCAAGGATTGGAATGAGCTCCAAAGTATAAGGGCTGATTAGAACCTGAAAGTAATCCCTGCTGCCATGAAGCCTGATAAAATCAGGAAAAATCCTTTTCAAAACACCTGCGAGAACGTCAGAGACTGCCTTGTCATTGCCAAAATATTTTTTGTAGTCAAAAAGAACAAAGACATCAACCTCATTTGAACCCCTAAGCTGAGTTCTTTTCCTGAAAGAGCCGCCAAGCTCGGCACGCGCCTTAACAGAAAAAAGCGCCTTGTTAAGCCCTGAAACAACAGAAGACGCCACAGCACTCTGGCGCTTAACCTCATCATCAGACGGGGTTATCTCAGACAGAACAGAAGCAAGCAGAGCTTTTGTTTTCTTATCCACCATATCCCAAAAGAGAAATGCATATTATAAAAACCTTTGGAATGGCGCTGTTTTTGGCAAGTTATGGCTGGTAAGTAACAGTCAAGGCATGCCTGCTCAAGAGGGCTTACAGTCTCTTCAACAAGAGACCTCGCATCTTTTTCACTCATGGTTTTGCGAAACGAATCGTAAGCGCCCCTGCGGAACAGTGTGACTTCAGCAACGCAAGGATGCCTTTGAGGATGGTTTATACTGTAGTTGTCAACAAATATACTAGCGCCGAGGAATAAAACGTAAGCAAAAACGCCGAGAAATGCATCCTCAAAAATTTCCCGGACAACGTATAGACAAGATTGTTTTGTTTTCATAGTATTTTGGGCATACTGATAAATTACTTAAATTTTTCTCATTTCCTGCCATGACGTAAGGAAAAGCTTCTTTATAGCACCGACAAAGAAGGGGGACTTCACCCAGATTGCAGAATCATAAGTCTGGTGCGCATCAGTGTCATTCGCAACCATGAAAACCATTTCATTATCATCAATAATGTAAAACCTGCTGTTTTCAGGAAAACTTCTTACCTCAGCCAGCTTTGCCATCTCCCTCACAACATCCTGATTGGAATTGGTAACAGGAGCAGCAACCATCACCTTAACGCCGTTCAGCTTTGCCTTTTTAATGGCAGACTTTAAAGCATCATACTCCTTCTGAAGCCCGGTTTCTGTAGTCTGAATTATAACAGCTTTCTTAGCAGACTTAATAGCCCGCTCAACATAATGATGGGTGTTCTTCCTGCCTTTAAAAATACCTGACAACTCATCAGGATTAACGGTTTTAATGCCTGTATTGTGCAGAAGCTTCAACTCCTCCAAAATAGGGCTGCCCTCAAGCCTGCTTATGATTTTTGCCTGGACTTCAGCATCCTCCTCAATGCGCTTCCTGACACGCTCAAGAACGTGGTCAGGCTCAACAGCAAGGTATTTAATAGGCTTGCCTATCTTCATAATAACAAAACCCTTCTTCTCAAGACTCTCAAGAACATCATACGCCCTTGAACGGGGAACACCAGCAATATCAGAAAGCTCGCCAGCAGTGGCAGAACCCCTTGAAAGCAAAGCCGCCCAAAGCTTAGACTCATAACTATTAAGCCCAAAATCCTTAAGCTGACTAACCATGTCTTTTTGAATCAACATATTAAAAGCAGGAAACACGCACCCCTTTATAAAATTTTTGTTATTGGACAGTAACAAACTAAAAATTTGACTGTAAAAATCGTGTTTACTGGGTTGTTTAGGACATACACTGACCCCTTGATTTCTATTGGAAGTTGTGTTTTTTGTGTTTGTTTATTCTTATATTATTTATTTTCTATATTGAAGTTATTGTTGTTGTTTCCAAAAGAAACCAACGTGGTATGTATTTCTTAAAACACAAAAATTTAATAAGTATTAACGAAATTTCATAGGAAAAAAGGAAGTTCCACAGGAAGGAGGGGGGTGATTGTATGCAAAACGAACTTATGAAATTTCTTGAATCATACGCTGAGAAGAAAAGCCTGTTCCTTGAAAAGAATGTTTTCCACCCCCACTACAAACCATCAGCACTAATTCACAGAAGCGAACAGATTGAGCAGGTAGCAAAGATGCTCGCGCCAATACTAAAACTTGAAAAGCCATCAAACATATTCATATACGGAAAGACAGGCACAGGAAAGACCGCATCCATAAAGGATGTAACAGACTGCTTTGCAAAAATAGCAGAAAGCAAAAAAATACCCATAAAAACAATCTACCTAAACTGCAAGCTAAAACACGTTTCAGACACAGAATACCGGCTTTTTGCACAACTCGCAAGGGAGTTCGGTAAAACAATGCCTGCAACAGGCCTGCCTACAGATGAGGTTGCAAAGGTTTTCTTTGAGGTGGTTGAAAATGCAGGGCAGGCAGTAATACTTGTGCTTGATGAAATAGACCAGCTAACCAAAAAAACAGGGAGCGAAGTGTTATACAACCTAACCAGAATGAATGAAGAACTTACAAAATCCTTTGTATGCCTTGTTGGGATATCAAACGACTTAAACTTTGTTGATACCCTTGATCCAAGAGTAAGGTCATCACTTTCTGAAGAAGAACTCCTATTCCCCCCATACAATGCAGTCCAGATACAGGACATACTGAATGAGCGCGCAAAGCTGGGCTTTTTACCAGATGCAATTGAAGCCGGCGTAGTGCCGAAATGTGCAGCCTATGCCGCAAGAGAACACGGCGATGCAAGAAGGGCGCTTGAACTGCTCAGAGTTTCAGGAGAGATAGCAGAGCGCTCAAACAGCACAAAAGTAAACACAACACATGTTGACTATGCTGAGGATAAAATAGACCGGGACAGGGTGCTTGAGGCGATATCAACACAACCCAAACAATCACAGGCGGCACTCTACTCAATAATATCCACCAGCACCAACAAAGAGGCACCGGTTTTCACAGGAACAATCTATGAGTTCTACAAAACATTATGCGAGCGCACAGAGCTGCGCCCCCTAACACAACGCAGGCTGTCTGACATAATATCCGAGCTGGACATGCTGGGCATAATCACCGCAAGAGTAATTTCGAAGGGAAGATACGGCAGAACAAGGGAAATAATAGTGCCATCCACCCTCAACACCCCAACAATCAAAAAACTGCTTGAAGAAGCACTTAACCTATGATGAAATATGGAATCCTCTGAAAAAAAGGCGTATGTGGAATCACTCCTAAAAAAAAACATCCTGCTAAGCCCCGACTTTGATGAGGGTGCAGACATAACAGAACTGCAACCAAACCAAGATATGCTGATACTAAACCACGAAACCAACAAAATACTCTCCAGCAAAGCCCAAGGAATAAACTGGAAAGAGATAGATAAAATGCGAGTCATGTATGAAAAAGGGCTGAGCGCCCTGCCAAGCATAGACGACATAACGGCAGTAGCAAAAAAAGACGAAGAAAGCGACATGAAGGTAATACATTCCTACAAAAGCAACCCGCAGACACTCACGGTAAAGCACTTCGCAGACCACTTCGCAACCCGCTACAAGCTTATAGAAAAAATCCTCAGGGCAAGGCAGGAACTCCAAAACCTGACTGCCATAAAGCGCCTAAGCGAAAGAGCGGATACCAACAACCTTTCAATCATAGGCATAGTCAGCGATAAACATGAGACAAAAAGCAAAAACATACTGCTGACAATAGAAGACCAAACAGGAAGCGCACGCGTGATAATCAGCAGAAACAGACAAGACCTTTTTGAATCTGCACGCGAAGTAGTTCTTGACGAAGTTATAGGCGTAACCGGGCATTTCCGGAAAGGATTTCTGCTTACAAACAACATAGTGTTCCCAGACATACCTGAGCAGGAGCTGAAAAAATCACCTGAAGAAGAATACGCAGCGTTCATGTCAGACCTGCACTTCGGCTCAAAACAATTCATGGAAGAAGAATTCAACCGATTCCTCAGCTGGGTCAACCAGGAAACCGGAAATGAAAAACAAAAGAAAATAGCATCAAAACTAAAATACATACTAATCGCAGGAGACATAGTTGACGGGGCAGGCATATACCAGACACAACAATCAGAACTGACCATCAAAGACATACGCGAGCAATACGCCAAATGCGCAGAATACCTCTCAAGAATACCGTCCAGCATAAAAATAATAATGAGCCCCGGAAACCATGATGCAGTAAGAATATCCGAGCCGCAGCCGCCGCTTGACAACCAATTCACAACACCACTAAAAAAACTGAAAAACCTGACACTCCTTTCAAACCCCGCAACAGTAAAAATAGGAATAAAACCAAACTTTCCCGGATTCACATGCCTCCTATACCACGGCTACAGCTTTGACCACTATGTGGCAAACATAGATTCCATAAGACAAAACGGAGGATATGAAAGAGCGGACCTCATAATGAAATTCCTGCTGAAAAGAAGGCACCTCGCACCAACACACGCATCAACGCTGATAACCCCAAATCCCGAATACGATGCGCTCTTCATAGAGCCAGTCCCTGACTTTTTTGTGACAGGACACATACACAGGACAGCAGTCTCAAACTACAAATCAACAACACTCATCAGCGGCTCATGCTGGCAGTCAATGACCTCATTCCAGGAAAGGCTCGGGCACAACCCCCAGCCGGCAAGGCTGCCTGCAATAAACCTGAATACAAGAGACGCAACAATAATAAACTTCATGCGCCAATA
>JACPBT010000068.1 GCA_016180145.1 Candidatus Woesearchaeota archaeon
TGGCACAAGCCAATTCCAACGCTGGTATAGCTTCAAGCACGGCAACGAAATAAGCAGCAGGCGATGGGTTAAAGCGCACTTCTTGACTGGCGTTAAGACCAACATCATTCCAAGCGTAAAGATAACTACCGAGTTTGATAATGACTGCCCGCAGCTTCCAGAATTGGTTAAGGCGACTGCCGAGGATTTTAGTATGGAAGAGGTAAGCGGGGATAAGGCGTATTTGAGCATAGACAACCTGCAAAGCATAGAAGATGCTGGAGCAAACGCCTTTATCCCTTTCAAAAGCAATAATCAGCCGAACAAGAACGGAATGCTGTGGAAGAAAATGTATTACTACTTCCAACTCCACAACGAAGAATTTTTGCAGCACTACCACAAGAGAAGCAACATTGAAACCACCAATCACATGATAAAAAGCAAGTTCAGCAGCAGCGTAAGAAGCAAAACATGGACAGCACAAGTAAACGAAGTCCTATGCAAAGTAATATGCCATAACATCTGCGTAGTCATTCAAGAAATGCACGAATTAGGCATAAGCCCCGACTTCTGTGTAGAAAGTAGCCAAGCTGTGTATAAAGGAGGTGAAATCAAAGACTAAATACACAAAGCTTAATTTTCGTCAGTATTCGGTGTCAAAATAGGAAAAAAGGGCTTACTACGCCGTAGCCCATTTTCTTGCTATGTCCATTGCGAGCTGCTCGTCCTGTATTTGGCTATGCAGCATTATTCTCTGCTTTAAGTTTTCAATTACGTGCATTTTGTCCTTCATTTTATACCACCCCTTCAACTGTTTCTTTAAGGCTTGGGATGTTTATATACTTTTCGCTGCTGGAGTGGCAAGGTTGAGATATGGATTTTGGGTTAAAACAGCAATATGTTTTTATATTTGAGGCAAGATATTGGTTTAATATGACAACTGCAACTTTAGAACGGGTTTATGAAGACATTCAGTCAATCAAGTTTCAGCTGAAGAGGCTTACTATGATGGTTGAAGAGGACTTTGAGCTTAGTGATGATGCTAAAAAGGATTTGGCAGAAGCCAGAAAAACTTCAAGAGCAGAGTATATCCGTCAGAAGGATATGGAAAAAAAGTTCTTGATATGACGTATTCTGTTGAGTGGAATCCGAAGGTTAGCAGGTTTTTACATAAATTGGAAAGAGATATAACACAAAGGATAATCTTGAAAGTGAAAGAAGTGCAGGAAGACCCTTTTCGTTATCTTGAACATTACGAGGGTGACAGCTATTATAAGTTGAGAGTGGGTAATTACAGGCTGCTGGTTGATGTTGACTTAAAAAACAAGTTTCTGTTAGTGCAGGTGATAGGTCATAGAAGTAACATTTACAACAGGCATCCTTAGAATTAAGAAATCATTCTCAGTAGCTTTTTCCGAAGTATGCTTTGCTTCCTTTTTTTCCGCATACCATGCATTTTCCTTCTTCTTTGTCTTGTATGCAGAGTGATTTGGCTTCTGTTTTTGCTTTGAGTTTTTCTTCGCATTCTCTGCTTCCGCAGTATGCTCCTGTCGCTGCCTTTTTGTTTGACGCTGCTGCCTTGAGTTCGTCCATGCTTTTGACTTCTGTTGTGTTGTTTTTTAGGAATTCTGCTGATTTCCTGAGGAGTCCTGTCTGTATCTCTTTGAGGGTTTTCGTTATTTCCTCTGCAAGTTTTCCTGTGGGGAATGCCTCTTTTTTGCCTGTGTCTCTTCGCACAATGATTGCCTGTTTTTTTTCAACATCTTTCGGTCCTACTTCTATGCGGACTGGCACGCCTTTTAGTTCCCACTCATTGAATTTCCATCCTGCGGTGTATTCGTTCCTGTCGTCAAGCTTCACTCTTAGTGTGTTTTCAAGCTGTTTTCTTATGGTGCGGGCTGCCTCAAGTGTCTTTTCCTTGCTTTCGTCAAACATTATTGGTATTATGACTGCCTGTATTGGCGCTATGGCTGGCGGCAGCACTAGCCCTTTGTCGTCGCCGTGAGTCATTGCCATTATGCCGAGCATTCTTGTTGTTATTGCCCATGTGTTCTGCCAGACGAGCTGTTTTTTGCCTTGCTCATCAAGGAATGTTATGTTGAACGCCTTTGCGAAGTTCTGTCCGTCAAAGTGCGCGTCTGGCCCCTGTGCGGTTCTGCCGTTGGGCAGGAGGTATTCTATGCTGTAGCTTGCTATTGCCCCTGCGAATTTCTCTGCTTCGCTTTTTCTTCCTGCCGCTCCTTTCAGTGCAAGCAGCTCTTCTGTCACTTCTGTCCATAGCTGCATGATGTCTTTGATTTCCTTTTCTGCCTCTTCCCTTGTTGCAAATGCCGTGTGCCCTTCGCACCACAGGAATTCTCTTGTTCTTATGAGTGGTGTTGGGTGCTTGAATTCCCATCTTACTACGTTGTTCCACTGGTTGTATTTTATTGGCAGGTCTCTCCAGCTTCTTATCCATTTTGAGTAGGAGTCATACATTATTGTTTCTGACGTGGGCCTTACTGCCAGCCTTTCGTCAAGTTTTGTGTTTCCTGCCTCTGTCACCCATGCCACTTCTGGTGCAAATCCCTTGACGTGCTCCTCTTCCTTTTTCAGCAGCCTTTCAGGTATTAATAGGGGGAAGTAGACGTTTTGCACTCCCATTTTTTTTAGCCGCGCATCAACTTCTGATACAAGCTTTTCCCATATTGCGTAGCCGTATGGCCTGAATGCGAAGCATCCTGAAACGGTTGTGTAGTCCACTATTTCTGATTTGATGATAGTTTGTGTGTACCATTCTGAGAAGTCCTGCTCTTTTCTGGCGGTTATGCCTGTTGTGTTTTCTTTCTCTTTTTCTGCCATGGTTTGGGGCTGCTGTGGGAGTTTATTTAAATGTTTTTACTGCGCTGCGAGTGCTGCTATTTCTGCGGGTGTCAGCACTTTGCTGTATACCCTGAAGTCGTCTATCAGTCCGTTCCAGTCTTTTGTGTCCTGGCTTCCTACTACGAGGGAAAATGCGTTGTTCAGTCCAGGTCCTACCTGTGCAAATGTTTGTGTTGGCGCCCCGTTCACATACGTTCTCCATGTTGCTCCGTCATAGCTTACTGCTATGTGCGCCCATTGGTTTTGCTGGTATGTTCCGAAGAAGTTGCTGCTTGTTCCATAGAACAGGAACCAGTTGTTTGGGAATGCACTGTGATGCCCTATTGCAAGTGCGCCTGCTGCGTTTATGCCTTTGCCGAATGCATACCTCCATTGGTTTGTTGCAAATGTTGGGTATGTCCAGAATGCCACTGTGAATTGCGGCACGTCAAGTGTTGGGTTGTCTCCCTTGTAGATGTAGTCATTGTCATTCAATACGTTGTCAAAGCTGTAGCATCCTCCTGATTTGCATCCTGATGCCTGCCATGTGGGGTTTCCGCTAATGGTTCCATCATTATTGTTGGTGCCTGAGTCGTCAAGCGGTGTTGGCGAGTCAAACTTCCAGTAAACTGCCAAGCCAGGGCCTGAGCCGAACGCTCCTCCTCCTGTTATTGCCTCAGTTCCTTTGTTGGATACAAGCTCTCCTGTCATGGAGTTGGTTATTCCTGTTGCGTCATCATAGACGTAGGTTATTGTTGTTTGGTATTTTTGTTTTCCGTTTTTTGAGAATATGCAGCCGTTTGCAAAGAATGTTGCTTGCTGCCCAATGGGTATTGGCGCTGTGAGTCCTGTGCTTGCGCATGTCCCTGCGAGTGCATCTGAAGTGAATGATATTGACTTGACAGTCATGTCTTTGTTTGCTGTGTTTTGGAGGGCTACCTGCAGCCCGTCGCTTCCGGCCATTGCCGCCTTGCAGCTTAGAGGGGCTGGAACAGCGCACCTTTCTGGAACGAGGTTGCTTGGGTTCAATACGCCAAAGTATGCCAGCGCTCCAACGACCACGAGAACTGCAAGTATGGCCCAGCCATACGTCATTAAGAATTCCATTGCTGCCTGTGCCTTTGCTGCCATCAGGGTTGCTTCTGGGAGTTGTTGTTAATAAAGCTTTTGAAAGTTAAGCTTTGCACAAGAAGTTCATAAAAAGTGCCAGTTGCACAATAAGTCAAACTAAATGTGCAAAGCAGAAAGTTGAGTGAAATATTTATATTCCCGCAGTATTTGTTTAAAGTATGGCAGGAAACAGGGTGGGCAGTGATTTTCTGGTTGCATCGCTTCTCAGGAATAAAAGGATTGTTTTCGGGGTTGTTGTTTTGCTTGTTCTTGCGTTTGTGTTCAGCAGTTATGTGATGCCTGCGCTGATTGTGCTTGTGCTTGGTGTT
>JACPBT010000091.1 GCA_016180145.1 Candidatus Woesearchaeota archaeon
CCCCCCTTGAACTCCTTGCTCCAGATGGAAAGAAAAGGGAGACGAACTGTGTCAATACAGAAGGAGCTTTTAGGATAATCCAATCCATTCCATCTCCCAAAGCTGAACCATTTAAATTATGGTTAGCTAGAGTGGGATATGACCGGGTCAGGGAGATTGAGAATCCGGAACTGGCCCAAAAGCGCATGAAGGAGCTTTTCAAATCCAAAGGATATTCAGATGAGTGGATAGAAAAAAGAGTTAGAGGTATAGCTATAAGAGATGAGCTTACTGATGAAAGTTTTGAGGTGTCCGAAAAAATCGGACAGTTGAAATTAATGGCAAGGGTGTGAAGAATTGGAAAAAGAAATCGTAACCAGGCTGCAAAAGTCTTTTGAGGAATGCTCACACGAAACTGATGGGTTGGAGTTTTGGTTTGCAAGAGACCTGCAAATGCTGTTAGGTTACGCCCAATGGAGGAATTTCTTAGCAACTATTGAGAAAGCTAAAGAGTCTTGTAATAATGCAGGGCAAATCGTGGATGACCATTTTGCTGGCGTTAGCAAAAAGGTCAAGCTGGGCTCCGAAGCCGAACGCGAAATTGCAGATTTCATGCTTACAAGATACGCATGTTACCTGATTGCCCAGAACGGCGATCCAAGAAAAGCGCAAATTGCTTTTGCACAGAGCTATTTTGCGGTGCAAACCAGAAAACAGGAGCTTATAGAGCAAAGGATATCGCTTGTTGAGAGATTATACGCAAGGCAGAGGCTTGTCAAGGGTGCTAAAATAGATGATGAAACCGCCTCAATAATAGCAACAGACTACTACGAAATAATAAATGAGCTGCTTGTCGCACTTCTCCTTAAAGACGGGCTTAAGTCAGACAACCATGAGTGCCCGATTTCATTCTTCAAGAAGCACTTCCCGGAATACGGTTACGAGGCTGAAGCAATCCACCAACTTAAGAACGTCAGGAATAGGGCGACATATGATAGAGTGTTCGTGAAGAAAGAGTATGCAATCAATAATAAGCTTGAATTTGAAGGCATAATAAGAACGCTCTATGGGCTTTTGGAGAAATGAACAGAAATGCCATCCTACTCCCACTCACGTTTAAGCACGTTTGAACAGTGCATGCCAGTTTTGCAAAACCTTTATATATCAAATATGGATAATGTTATCCGAAAATGGATAATAAGCTGAAAATCGTCAATTACCTTGGGAAGCACTTTGGGCGTTCATTTACTATGCTGGAGCTTAGCAGGGCTGCTGGCATTCCATATGCGACTTTTTACAGGGCGCTGCAGAAGATGAAAGACCTTGTTAACATGCGGGCTGTAGGAAAATCTAAGACTCTCACGCTCAATGCAGACAATGCAGCAGTTAAGTCTTATCTGGCTATAAGCTCTGAAGAAGAAAAGAAGGAATTTTTGAAGAATCAGCCGATATTGGGCAAAATAGCTGCTGAGTTGAGAACAAAAGATGTTGTTGTCCTGTTCGGCAGTTATGCCAAAGGAACAGCCGCCGAGAAATCGGATATCGACCTGCTTGTTATTAATCGGAAAGGGGAGAAATCCCTGTCTTTTTCCAGGTACGAAACGCTGTTTGGCAAGAAAGTCAACCCTGTCTTTGTCACAAAAGGCGAGTTTGAGCGTATGCTCCGGGATAAAGATGAGAACATAGGTAAGCAGGCGCTGAATTACAACATAATCCTTAATAATCCTGAAGGCTTTTGGGAGGCGGTTTTACGTGGATGATTACAAGAAAAGCTTTGAAGAATTTGTTAAGGGCGGCAGAATTACAAAATCCATAAATTCCTTCAAGATTAAGCTTTTCCTTAAGAAGGGGGAAAACAGCCTGCTGATTGCCAAGCATATTAAAGAGTTTAAGCCGGGGCAAGGGGAGCCGGAGAAGCTTTACTGGAATTACTGGGCGATTACCATATCCTATTATTCGATGCTGTATTGCGCCAAAGCCCTTATTCTAACGAAGGGCTATGAAGCGCGCGATCATGACGCGGCGCAAGTTGCTTTGGGTTACCTTTGCGTTCCTTCTGAAATGGAAAAGGATGACCTTGAAATCCTGAACCAGTCGTACAAAATCTTTGAGGATGAATATGTCAAATACTTCGAGGATGCAAAAACAGAAAGCCACATTGCCAGATATTCAGCGATAAAGACATACACAGAAAGGCGGCTTGACGAAGTATTTGAGAATGCAAGGAAATTTGTAAGCAAGATTGCCATTATATTGGCTGACTAAAATGCCATCCTACTCCCACTCACGTTTAAGCACGTTTGAGCAGTGCAACCTGAAATTTAAGTTTAAGTATATTGACAAGGTTGAGACTGATGCTGAAGAGAGTGTTGAGGCTTTTCTCGGCAAGAAAGTGCATGAAACGCTGGAGAAGCTGTATTCTGACTTGAAGTTTGAAAAGCTTAACACTTTGAAGGAGCTTTTGGCTTTCTTCAAGGATGAGTGGAAGAAGAGCTGGACTGAGGATATCATAATAGTCAAAGAGGGCATTACTGAAGAGAACTACTTCAACATGGGCGAGCGCTTTATTATCAGCTACTACAACCGCTACAAGCCCTTCAAACAGGCAACAGTAATAGGCACAGAAGTGCAGGTCAGGCTCAAGCTTAACGGAGCAGGCACAGAGCACAACCTTATCGGCTACATTGACAGGCTGGACTACAAAGAAGACGGCACTTATGAAGTCCATGATTACAAGACTAATTCCAATCTGCCGTTGCAGGAGTATCTTAATGAGGACAGGCAGCTTGCCCTTTACGCCCTTGCCGTGAAGGGAATGTATCCTGATGCCAAGAAGATTAAGCTTGTATGGCACTTCCTCGCCTTTGACAGGGAGATGGCTTCTGAGCGCACTGATGAAGAGCTGGAAGCCCTAAAGTGGGAAACTGTCAAGCTGATTGAGCAGATTGAGACAGAAAAGGAGTTTAAGCCAAAGGTTTCAAAACTGTGCGACTGGTGCGAATTCAAGCCCGTATGCCCAATGTGGAAGCACCTATACCGGCTGGAAGAGAAGCCTGCAAACGAATACCTGAAGGACACCGGCGTTCAACTTGTCAACAGGTATGCAGAGCTAAATGCCAAGAAAAAGAGGCTTCTGGACGAAATGGAAGAAGAACTGGAAAAGCTCAAAGAAGCCATAGTTAAGTTTGCTGAAAAGGAAAAAGTTTCTGTAGTCTTCGGCTCAAATGCCAAGGCAGGCGTAAAGGTGTATGAAGCAATCAAATTCCCGCCAAAAGCAGAACAGGGAGAACTCATAAATCTGCTCAAAAAGGCAGGCAGGTGGGAGGAGATAAG
The DNA here is from genome assembly GCA_016180145.1 of Candidatus Woesearchaeota archaeon. Classification (GTDB taxonomy): domain Archaea; phylum Nanobdellota; class Nanobdellia; order Woesearchaeales; family UBA10216; genus JACPBT01. The sequence goes on from JACPBT010000091.1 coordinate 3,313, forward strand.
CACCCTGGACGCTTACGCACTGGCAAGAATAGTAAAAGAAGAAAAGTGGCCAAAACAACTGCTGGAAAAGCTTAAAGATTATGAGGAACTGGAAAGAGTGGAAAGGATATATTTAAGCAAGATAAAGGACAAGGACAAATAAGCGTGTTACACCCTAATCATTCCTGAAAATAATTCAGGCTTTTCGCAAGATTTTCAACACTTTATAAGCTGAAATGTAAAAATTACAGAAACATCGGAATCGTTCTATTTTTTCTGAAAGATTTTCAAAAAAAGCCAGAATAGCTATAATAACAACTTCCCCACATAAGAACAGAAGGTTTATATATTCAATTATAATTTATTATAATAAATGGCTGAGATGTTTAAGGCAAAGGTAAGAAAAGTGGGAACATCATTTGGGGTGCTGATACCAATGGAAGTAATTGCTAAGGAAGGGATAAAGGAAGGGGAAGATATAGAAGTAAGCGTGCTTAAAAAAAAGAATCTGGATAAGCTACTCAAGCTGTTCGGCTCTGCAAAAGGGACAGAACCTTTTGAAAGGGACAGAGAAGACAGGCTGGACAGGGAAGAATATCACTGAGGAACTCATATGCTTCTGGACACTTCTGCGTGGATAGAGTTCCTGCAAGGAACTGAAAAAGGTGCGAAAGTGAATGAACATATTAAAAAGGAAGAGCTTTTTGCCAGCTTAGCAACCATTCCGGAGCTTGTGCAGTGGTGCTTAAGAACCAAGCTTGAAAATGCAGCAGCAACAATAGAAACAATTAAACAAAACTCACAAATTCTGGCCATAACAGAACATATTGGTATCCGTGCAGGAGAACTCAACTATCAAAGAAAAAAAGAAGGCAAAAAATGGGGCATGATGGATTCAATAATTGTGGCAACGGCGCAGGTTTACGGCCTGAAG
>JACPBT010000092.1 GCA_016180145.1 Candidatus Woesearchaeota archaeon
ACCTCAGCGGAAGCCAGATGATAGCAGCATTTTCAAGAGCGGCAACCAAACTGATAAAGCCGCCGCAGGAGACACAAACCTCGCCAGAGCCAACACTGGAAGCCATAGCCATACAAGCAAAAACTCATCTGGCAAGGCTTATTGAAAAAGCAAACTCGCTAAACGAGCTTCTTTTAAAAAAATGCGAAACATACACCTCACTTATAGACCGGTTTGGAGTGCAGGAAGCGCCAACAGACAGAATAAGCCAGCTAAGCAGATACCTCCTTAGCCTTCAGCACGAAATCGGGCAAATAGCGGAAATGGCAGTATATACAAGTTCGGAACTGCTGCCATTAGTTCATGAAGAAATAACAACCCGAGTCATATCAAACCTAAAATTCTACGAAACCATAAAAGCCAAACTCGCCTGAACTCAGGGCGGCAACTCGCCAATAAGGCTCTGGCTCCACCTGAAAACCTTAAAAGTAAGAAAGCCAAGCCCGGCAAGCAAAAGAATCCTCCAGTCAATCCCAAAAAAACGGATGGCAGGAAGCCCCAAAGCAAAAACAAGCGAAAATATGCCAACAGCAGCGGCTATGCCAAATGGAATCAGATTGCGCTTCTTCATACCAAAACAGGCAGGAAACAGAATATTTAACTCTTTCCCTCACGTTTGCATAGCCTGTTCCTTAACACCCTCAAGTCTCTTATAAGATTTGCAACAAACTTTTCCGTATCATGCTCTTTAACATCCTTAAAATGCAAATCAACATTACGGAATGCAGCCTTATACAAAGCCAGAGCATCTTTTTTCTGAACAGACTCTATCAAAGAATCTAGCAACTCAATAACATTCTTATTATTCCTGAAACTTTCTATATCTATCTTCCCAAGCATATGCGCAATGTCGTAAATATCCTTAAATTCTGTCCTGCTGACAAAAGCAACCGCTTTACCAACAAAAAGCCTTTCAAGAGAATAATACCTAAGCTTTCCTTTCATCTTAAGATTATCTGTTTTCCCGATAAAATCCACATCTATCTTTGTATAAAATGTCTTATGAGTTTCCAGCTCCAGTTTCATATGATAACGATTAGTTGCTGCCATGCCACTTTTTCCTTTATGATAGTCCTTTATTACGCCATTTTGCTTAAGCCGTTCAAGTAAGCCAAGAAAATAGGATTCAATTTCTCTATGCCGTGATTTATCCGTTGCCGTATCAAAGTCAAGATCTTCTGACTCACGATGAGCGCCTAAATGAAGCAAAGCCAATATTGTGCCACCTTTACCTATTAGCCTGTAAGGATTATCTTTTTCAATTTCTTTCAGAAATTCCCCCAGTATTTCAAGTATCCCTGCCATTAATCATACCCCAAATTTTTTGTAATCTATACCTGCCCCGGGGCTTAAAAGTGATTTAAACTTTCGATATTCTTTAACGAACATTCCTCTGTACCTTGAAAGCATCTGCACCCAAACTTTCCTTGTATAATCATTCTTTGTAAGCAGGACATCTCTCAATATCTGTTCGTTAGTTGCATATTTTAAGCCGGTTTTATTGTCTATCTCCCATTTTCTTTTCTGTAACGATTTTACACGGATAAATTTAAGAGACTTAGCACCAACGCTTACCCTTCCTTCCAGTCTGTTGTTTATTACTTCTATAAGCTTTGGCTCAAAATACCAGCCAAATCCGTTATGCTTTAATGCATCCATGCCTGTTATGTAGTAAGAGCTTAAGCTATTCAAAAAAGCACTTTTGCCATCTGCTGCTTCCACGCCTTCCAGCTGCTCAAGTATTGCTAATTTTGCTTTCATTTTACCCCTCAGATACCTTTTTTCATTCTCATTCAGCCCTTTTCCCGCACTAAGCTTTTTTAATATACCAAACTGCACTGGCTTGAAGAGCGCAGGAACTACACATTCTTCCATCTCCACAATTTTCCTTAAAAGCCTGAAGTCAGTCATTAGGATAATAATATATCCTCTAATATATAAATGTTTTCAGAATTACTCACGCCTCATTCAGCTCATCCACGCTTCCAACCCGAAGCTTTATGATAATATCGGCTGCACCGGTAATCATAGCTGAAGATTCCATAGCAGAATGCCTGTTTTACACATTAAATGTTCATTGTAATCTCACAAAAAGGCCGCTTGAAAAAAATAATTTGTCAGAGACAACAGCAAACTTTAATAACACTCAGCGCTCTTTCAGCCGATATGGAACTGGATTACGAACAACTCGGCTTCAAGGCAGGGCTGGAAATACACCAGCAGCTTGACACACAGCACAAACTCTTCTGCAAATGCCCGACAATGATAAGAGATGACGCGCCTGACATAGTTGTAAAAAGAAGATTGCGAGCATCAGCAGGAGAGACAGGAGAGACTGACGTGGCAGCAGCATACGAGCACCAAAAGTCAAAATACTTTATCTACCACGGCTACAACGAAGCAGTATGCGCAGTAGAGCTGGATGAGGAGCCAATAGGCGAGCTTAACCCGGAAGCGCTCCAGACCTGCATACAGGCAGCCCTCATGCTGAAAGCAAAGCCAGTAGACAGAGCAGTAATAATGAGAAAAACAGTGGTGGACGGAAGCAACACATCAGGATTCCAAAGGACAGCAATGGTGGCAAGAAACGGCGCAATTGAACTCCTTTCAGGCAAAGTGGGCATAGCAACAGTATGCGTTGAAGAGGAATCAGCCAAGATTGTTGAAAGGAAAGACAACTATGATGTTTACAACCTGACAAGACTCGGAATACCTCTCATAGAAATAGCGACAGAGCCGGACATAAAAACACCGGAGCAACTCAAAGAAACGGCAGAATACATAGGAATGGCGCTGCGAAGCACCAGAAAAGTAAAAAGAGGGCTTGGCACAATAAGGCAGGACATAAACGTCTCAATAAAAGACGGAACAAGGGTTGAAATAAAAGGGGCGCAGGAGCTGAGAATGCTGCCAAAACTCGCAGAATACGAAGCTTTGAGACAGAAAAACCTTGCGGAAATAAGCAGAGAGCTGCAAAAAAGAAAAGCAGAACCAGAACAGAAAATCACTGACGTGACAGAGATATTCAAAAACACTTCTGCAAACTTCATAAAATCAGCACTTGAAGCAGGAGCAACCGTAAAGGCGGTAAAGCTCAGGCATTTCAAGGAAATTGCAGGCAGGGAAATACAGCCCGGAAGAAGGCTTGGGACAGAATTCTCAGACTACGCAAAGGAATACGCAAAAGTAACAGGCATAATACATTCAGACGAGCTGCCGAAATACGGAATAACAGAAAGAGAAACAGAAGCCGTAAGGGAAATCACCGGCTGTGGAAACATGGACGCATTCGCAATGGTATGCGCGGAAAAAGAAAAGGCAGACAAGGCAATGAGCACAGTAATACAGCGCGCAAAGCAGGCGATAAAAGGAGTGCCAAAAGAAGTCAGGAAAGCCAATGCAGACGGAACAACAACATTCTTGAGGCCAATGCCCGGCTCAGCAAGAATGTATCCAGAAACAGACACTACAACCGTAAAACCTGACAGCACAGGCGTAACACTCCCGCAATTGCTCACTGAGAAGGCGGCGGACTATGAAAAGAGCGGACTGGGAAAAGAGCTTGCCAGAACACTTGTCAAAGAAGGAGCAGAGCTTTTCTTTGAGGAAATAAACGAGGAATGCCCAAAAATAAACCCCGCATTCATAGCGGAAACACTTGTATCATACGTCAAAGAAATGGAAAAAAGAAAACTTGACGCCAGCAAGATAACAGAATACCACCTAAAAAAGGTATTCTCAGCCCTGAACAGCGAAAAAATAGCCAAAGAATCAGTAATGGACATGCTTGCACAGGTTGCAGACGGAAAAAGCATTGACATAGAGAAATACGCAACAATGGGAAGTGAACAGCTGCAAAAAGAGCTAAGCCAGATAATAGCAGAAAACAAAGGACTGCCGCTTAATGCGCTGATAGGAAAAGCAATGCAGAAACTCAGAGGAAAAGCAGAAGGGCAGAAAATAGTGGAAACGCTGAAAAAGCTGTACCAAGAGGGCATTGTCACCTTGACGAATGATGATTTTGTTTAGCCACGTATCTTATCAGTCCAAGTAGCTTGTTTCTTCCAAGCTTTAGCTTTATCTCTGCGGCT
>JACPBT010000063.1 GCA_016180145.1 Candidatus Woesearchaeota archaeon
CAGAAGCCTCTGAAGCAATGGAGAAATATTTCTCAGAGATAAACTCAAAACTTGAGAAATGCTATGACGCAGCGAACACTGCGCGCGCGCAGGGATACGACCCTGAAGACAAGGTGGACATACCACTCGCAAAAAACATGGCTGAGCGGGTTGAAGGACTGATAAGCGCAATAAAACCTGAAATAATAGGAAGCGGACTATCCCAGCGAATAGCAGAACTTGAAAAAAAATACGGCGAGCTTGCACTGGAGGTTGCGCTTGTAATAGCAGAAGATGTGGCAAACCAAAAATTCTGCAAATTCCAAAACAAACTCGAGGCAATGGAAGTAGGGATAAGAACCGGATTCGCATACATAACCATAGGAGTGGTGTCGGCGCCGCTTGAGGGGTTCACAGAGCTGAAAATAAAAAAACGCCTTGACGGAAAAGAATACCTTGCAGCAATGTTCTCAGGCCCGATAAGGGGAGCCGGAGGGACAGCGATGTCATTCTGCCTCATAATAGCAGACCACATAAGAAAAAAGAACGGCTACCCGCCTTACGACTCAACACCAGAGGAGGCGTCAAGAACTGCAATTGAAATGGAAGACTACCATGAACGCGTCACCAACCTGCAATACAGGCCAAGCCCGGAAGAAATAACATTCCTAATCAGACACTGCCCAATCCAGATAGACGGAGACCCCACAGAAAAACTGGAAGTAAGCCAGTTCAAGGACCTCCCAAGAATAGAAACCAACAGAATAAGAGGAGGGGTGTGCCTTGTAGTTTCAATGCTCGCGTTAAAAGCCCCAAAAATGTGGAAAGAGCTAAAGCGCATACAGGCTGAGTTTGAGCTTGACTGGAACTTCCTTGAAGAATTCATTTCAATGCAGGTAAAGAAGAAAAGCAAACAGGCAACAACAAACACTAACGAAAAACTTGCACCAGACTACACATTCATCTCAGACCTTGTAGCAGGAAGACCTGTCCTCACATACCCCATGAGAGCCGGAGGGTTCAGGCTGCGATACGGAAAAACAAGGGCAAGCGGATACTCAGCAGCAGCCATAAACCCAGCCACAATGACAGTGCTGGACAGATACATAGCAACAGGAACACAGCTTAAAGTAGAACGCCCGGGCAAAGCAGCAGCAATAACCCCCTGCGAAACCATAGAAGGGCCAATCGTGAAACTCAAAGACGGAAGCGTCCTGAGATTTGACACGGAAATAGAAGCAAAAGCATACGCAAAAGATGTTGTTGAGATACTGCACCTTGGCGACATCCTAATCAGCTACGGCGACTTCTACGACAGAAACCACACACTCGTCCCCGCAGGATACTGCGAAGAATGGCACAAACTTGATTTAGAAAAAGCTGCAAAAGAATCGCAAAAAGACTATGCCGAATACATGGCAGCCCGCTTCCCAAACCACCCCCCTGCAAAGAAGGCAGTAGACGTCTCAAAAGAACTCAACATCCCATTACACCCAAGATACACATACTGCTGGAACGGCATAAAGCCTGAAGAGCTGCAAAACATTGCACTCTGGCTGAAGAAAGGAAAACAGGCAGACGGAAAAACAGTCCTTCCAATGACACCCACAAAAAGGGCGCTAGAACTGATAGGAATCCCACACACAGTGTCAAGCAACGAATTTGTAGTCATAAACCAAGACGACACAACCGCACTACTAACATCACTCGGAACAGAGAACAGCCTCGCAAACATAGACGAGCAGATTTCAAAAATAAAAGAAAACACAAGCCTCACAACACTTGAAATAATAAACAAACTCTCGCAAATAAAAATAAGAGACAAGGCAGGAACCCCCATAGGGGCAAGAATGGGCAGGCCAGAAAAGGCAAAAATGAGAAAACTGACCGGAAACCCCCACACACTTTTCCCTGTCGGAGAGGAAGGAGGCAGATTACGTTCAATCCAGTCCGCAATAGAACAAGGCAGAATCACAGCAAACTTCCCGCTATACGCGTGCAAGGCATGCAAAACAGAAACAATATACAAAGTATGCGACAAATGCCAGCAAAAAACAACAAAACTGAAATTCTGCACCATGTGCGGCAAAACAGAAGAATGCGCCCACAACCCGGCAGCATACACAAACACGGCAATTGAACCAAAAAGATACTTTGACGCAGCATGCAAACTCCTGAAAGACGGCAAGGCGCCGGAACTCGTAAAAGGAGTAAGAGGAACAGCCAACAAAAACCACATACCGGAAAACCTGCTTAAAGGGATACTGCGCGCAAAGCACGACATATCAGTCAACAAGGACGGAACAACAAGATACGACATGAGCGAGCTTCCCATAACCCACTTCAAGCCAAAAGAAATAGGAACTCCGATAGAAAAACTGAAAGAACTCGGATACGAAAAAGACATCCACGGGCAAGAACTAACATCCCCTGAGCAGGTGCTTGAAATAAAGCCCCAGGATGTCATACTCCCGTCAAGCCCGGAAGCAGTAGAAGACAACGCAGACGCAGTCCTGCTCAGAATAGCAAATTTTGTTGATGAACTCCTGGTAAAACTTTACAAACAAAAACCCTTCTACAACCTGACAGGCACGCAAGGGCTTGCAGGACAACTTGTAATCGGATTAGCCCCCCACATATCAGCAGGAATAGTTGGAAGGATAGCAGGATTCTCAAAAACACAGGGATTCCTCGCACACCCCATATTCCATGCAGCAATGAGGCGGGACGCAGATGGCGATGAGGCGTGCGTAATACTCGCAATGGACGCACTGCTGAACTTCTCAAGGCAGTTCCTACCAGACTCAAGAGGCGCAAAAACAATGGACAGCCCGCTTGTGCTGACGCCCCGCATAATACCCGCAGAAGTTGACGACATGGCGCACAGAATAGACATAGCATGGCACTACCCGGCAGAACTTTACGAAGCAGCCCAGCAATACAAAATGCCATCAACAGTCAAAGTTGAACTGCTCGGCAGCAGATTGGGCACAGAAAGGCAATACGAAGGGCTCGGATACACCCACGAACTAAACAACCTCAACTCAGGAGTCCTATGCTCAGCATACAAAACACTCCCATCAATGGAAGAAAAACTAAAAGGGCAGATGGTGCTTGCGGAAAAAATAAGGGCTGTTGACGCAGACGACGTAGCAAGACTCGTAATAGAAAAACACCTCCTCAAAGACATACGCGGCAACCTGAGAAAATTCTCAAACCAGCAGTTCAGATGCGTCAAATGCAACAGCAAATACAGGCGGCCGCCACTCTCAGGAATATGCACCCACTGCGGCGGAAAACTGCTCTTCACAGTATCAGAAGGAACAATAGTCAAATACCTTGAGCCAGCCATAAGCCTCGCAGAAAAATACGTAGACTCACCATACCTGCATCAGGTGCTTGAGATAACAAAACAAAGAATAGCAGACGTATTCGGAAAAGAAAAAGACAAGCAAGAAGGACTCGGAAGATGGTTTTAACAGTTTGGCAAGATTAGCTTCTCACCAAATCCTGCCTGCTGATGGTCTGCAACCGTTTAGGCAATGCAGCCAGCAGTCCCCCAACACTACTTGTATCATCATACATGGGTCTTTCATAAACCCTGAGGTGGTAATCAACACCACCATCTCCAAAGAAAAAAGTGTCACCAACTTTAGCAATAATCAACTGCCTTGACTGCCTGTTCCTCAACGCTTCTTCGTCAATAATACATCCCATAACACCATGAATATCATCAGTTATCTGCTCCACAAGCAACCCAACAGAATTGTTGTATCTTGGTAATCTGCCTATCAAATAGAAACCATCCATATTAGAAATACCACCGCTATTCTGATACAAGTATGCTCCATCAGGAAGACCTGCAATAGCCGCTTCAGTATATGGAAACGGATCCGCCATATAAATTGCCGCTATGTTACGGGTATTCCTCGTTAAGTCATCATGGTTATCTTCCATACTATTATCAACAACCCTAATATCCAACATGCTTTCCCTGTTGATGCGCCCAATTAAACTTTGATCAGCCATTCTCACCGGATTTAAATACACATAATCC
>JACPBT010000064.1 GCA_016180145.1 Candidatus Woesearchaeota archaeon
TTTGCTTACAACGGTTTTTCCAAGAAGCTGCTTAGAAAGCTTTTTTTCATCTTCAGGCATCGGCCACACCAAATCATTTTTTTACTATTTTGTAATGCTGATAAAAACTTGTTTTTCAGGAGTGCATGTAGTATTTAAATTTTGTGGAAATGCGTTTTTTGAATCGCATTTTTTTCACTACGGGCAGTGGTTACCTGTCAGCTGAGAATTGTCGTAACAAATGAACGGGGCATTGCCCTTTTTTCAGAAACCTTTATATTAATTCTGGCAATTCTGGAAGGCATGGAAAGCGCTATCTGGACTGAGAAGTATAGGCCTTCTGATTTTTCGGGGATAATGGGGCAGGATGAGATTGTGAGGCGTGCCGGTGGTTTTGTTGCGCAGCGCAATATGCCTCATTTGCTTCTTGCCGGCCCTCCGGGAGTTGGCAAGACCACGCTGTCGCTTGTTATTGCAAAGCAGCTTTACGGGGCGGATTGGAGGCAGAATGTCCTTGAGCTTAATGCATCCTCTGAGCGTGGCATTGATGTTATCCGGAATACTGTGAAGGATTTTGCAAGGACGCGCTCCCTCGGTGATGCGCCTTTTAAGATTTGTCTTCTTGATGAGGCTGATTCGCTGACTAAGGAGGCTCAGCAGGCTTTGCGCAGGACTATGGAAACGTATAGTGCCACGTGCCGTTTTATTTTGCTTGCAAATTATTCTTCAAGGATTATTGAGCCTATTCAGAGCAGGTGTGCCGTTTTTCGTTTTAAGCCGCTTGGCAGGGAGCAGCTGTTTGCCATCATTGACAGGATTGCTGCCAAGGAGGGTTTGAATGTGGATGATAAGGGAAAGGCTGCTTTGGTTGAGGTTTGTGAGGGTGATTGCCGCAAGCTTGAGAATATTATGCAGAGCTGTAGTGTCATGTCTGATTCAATCAGTGAGGAGTCTGTTTATTCTATTGCGAGTGCTGCAAAACCGAAAGAAATAAAAGAGGTTATTGCCATGGCATTCAATGGCCGGTTTTTGGATGCGAGAGGCAGGCTGCTTGATGCCATGCTTAATCATGGGTTGTCAGGCCTTGATATTATAAGGTATATTCAAAAAGAGGTGCTTGGCTTGGATGTTGGTGACAGGCAGAAAATGCTGCTTGTTGAGAAGTGCGGCGAGGCAGAGTTCAGGATGAGTGAGGGTTCTGACGAGTTTATCCAGCTTGAGGCGCTTCTGAGCCAGTTTGCACTGATTGGTGGAAAATTTGAAAGCTGACAATGAGGTGGCAGATTTTTACGGAAGGAAGCTTGCTTCCCGTGAGAGAGAGATAGATAAGCTTAGGGGCTACATTTTTCAGATTGAATCTTCTGGCAGTAAGGGTGTTGCCGAGTTTAGGAAGCTTCTTGATGAGAAAGATAGGGAGGTTGAGCAGCTTATTCAGCTTCTTAAGTCTGAGGAGTCTGTTAACAGGCAGCTTTCTGAGCAGCTTGACAGCCTTGTGAGTGTGAGTCCTGCCCCGGCTGCCAAAAGGGAAAGCAGTGATGCTGCTGCTGTTTCCCGTCTTGCATCTCAGCTTAAAATTAAGGATTCTGAGGTTGAAAAGCTCAGGGATTCGTTGGCTGGGCAGGAGGTTGTTGTCAAGGAGCTTAGGGGCAGGCTTAAGCTTGCCGGCCCGTCAAAGAGCGAGCATGGTGACAGTAAGCTTTCCGGTTTTTATGCTGCCCAGATTTCTTCCCGTGATAAGGAAATTGAGAGGCTTAGGAATTATGTTTTGCAGCTTGAGTCTGCTGAGGCTTCTTTGAGCAGTGGGTTTTCCATGCGCCTTGAGGAGAAGGATGCTGAGCTGAAGAGCCTTGTTTCGCTGCTGAAGTCTAAGGAGTCTGTTAACAGGCAGCTTTCTGAGCAGCTTGAAAGCACGATTAGCAAGGACCGCGAGTATGGTATGAAGATTAGGGATGCTATTCTTAAGAAGGACAGGCTTAGCACTGATGCGCTTTCAGCCCTTAAGGATGAGCTTAGGCTTAAGGATGGTGAGTTGTCCCGCTTGAGGGATGCGCTTGTTGCTCAGGAGCGTCTTGTTCAGCAGCTTGGCGCTCAGACGATTGACAGCAGAAAGCGTATTGAAGTGTTATCCGCATTTGTTGATGAGAAGGATATGGCAATTAAGCGGCTTGAGTCATCTTTTGTTCAGCAACTTAAGAACAGGGATTTGGAGTCAGAGTCTCTTAGGAAGGAGCTTAAGCAGCAGCTTTCAAAAAGGCAGGGCAATCACGCTGTTGAGGAGCTTACAAGGCTTAAGGTTCAGCTTGAGGCAAGGGAGTCTGAAAACTCTGAGCTTGCCTCGCGCATCTCTGAGCTTAGGGAGCAGTCTGCAGTTTTGAGGAAGCGGCTTGATGAGAGGCAGAGGCTGTTCGTTGAGAGTGAATCCTCTCTTAACGAGCTGGTAAGGAAAATTCAGGAGCAGCATGAAGCTCGTCTTAAGGATGTTCTCCAGAAGGCTTCCCGGCGTGAGGCTGGGCTTAGGGCTGAGCTTGAGATGCTAAAGGCTTCCACGCTTGAGAAAGAAACGCTTGTTGTTGAGAAGCAGAGGAAGATTGATGATACGCTTATGCAGTTTGCTGAGACTTCTAAGCGTTTGCTTGAGCTTAAGGGCGTTGACGGCTCAGATTTGCTTTCTGTTGATTTGCGTAAAAAGGAGGACTATCTTCTTCAGAAGGAGCGAGAGTTGAAAGACTTGCTGCAAGAGGCTGGGCAGAAGGTTAAGGATTCTAAGGAAAAAGAGGCTGAGCTTGAGAGGCGTGAGTCTATGCTTTTGAAGGAGCAGGAGGCTCTTAACAGCGAGCTTTCAGTTTTGCAGAATGCAGGTGTTGAGATAGGCAGGGCTAAGGATTTCATTAAGTCAAAGATTGCGGAGTATGGCAGTGCTTCTGAGGCAGTTCCGTCTTTGCCGGTTTCACGCAGGAGTGTTTATGAACAGCCTTCTGCGGTTGCTGAATCTCCTGCTGAGGGGCAGGTTGTAGAGTCAGCCCCTGTCGTTGCTGAGGAGGAGAAGGCTGGCGTTCTTGAAATTTTGAGGCGTGGCACTTCTGTTCAGGATGCTCCTGAGGTTCAGGCTATGGAAAAGCCTGTTGCTCCCAAGAACATTAAGGGCGTGTTTAAGGAGGTTAAGTCAAAAGTTAAGGCTCTTCCAAAGCCTCCTTTGCACATCATTAAATCCAAGGCTGAGCGTCCTAAGTTGCGTGAGGCGCTTGTCAGGCAGGCTGAGAAGCAGGATGCCTTTCCTGAGGAGTCCGGATATGGTGAAATTGATGAGGTCAAATCAATCATAGATATTGGATTGCAGCATGGCGATTCAATTGAGCAGATTCGTTCTTCCCTTGAGTCTTCCGGCTATTCTAAGCAGAACATTGATAAGGCATTTCAGCTCGTTAAGAAAGTTTAGGATGGTTAATGCTTAAACGCTAAGAAAATTAATTCTTTATGCTGTCAATATCTGGTGTGGATTGGACGCATGTGAACTCCCCTTCCCCGTTTGTGAGCAGTAGTTCACCGCTTGCCTTGTTGACTCCTTGATTCAGTAATCCAAGGCATTCTGTTCCTTGTATTTCTGTAGTAACCGTTACTTTTATCCTGTCTTTGTTTTGGAAGGCGGAGCTGCACCTGTCAGTTGGTGTGTTTCCAAGGAATATTTGTCCTTGTCCTACTTGTTTTACTTTGAAATTGAGTATTGCCTTATTCTGCCCTCCAACGCTCTGAGTCATTGAAATAACATGGACAGGAGCGCCTGAGTTGCTTACCGGCTTGCTGCCTGTTGGGTTGCAGAATGTGTTTGTTTTATCTGTCAGCTTTTCAAGGGTGCAAATCTGTGCGAGTGCTGTTGTTGAATATTTATAGCATGCCTCTGCCCTGAATGGAAACTGCTGATTTCCCTGAAGCTTTTTGTAGAAAGTGAAAACGCTTTCGGTTGGGAATGAAAAGTCCTTTACTCCACCCCTTATCTTGTTACCATCAGGGTCTTTCTTTACGCCATTGATTATTTGAGCGCCGTTTGTAGTGGCGAGCTTGCTATTATCCTTAACATTAAAATCTCCCGGATAAAAGCCGCTCATCTTTACTTCAAGATTTTTTGTCTTTGAACCATCGTTCACGTCAATGTCTGCCTCGCCGACATTCTCCACAATCACTCTTGCCTCAAATGGGAATGCTTGTGTTACATCATCTGCCTTTCCTGTTGGATTGTCTGTAACCTCGTCCGGGGGCGCATTGGCGACAAACTGCATGGTGAGCCCTTGCGTTCCTCCTATAAAAGCGGCTGTAGAAGATGGCAGTGTAGTGCCTCCCTGTTTGTTTGTACATGCTGAAACTGAAAAGGCAACTGCAATGAGTATTGCCAGAATGATAACTTTTCGCATATGGTAGTTTTTGTAAAAAGTTTATATAAATCTTTCTATTTCGGGGTTGGAAGGGGAGAAGTTTTAAATATTAAGCTTTTTAGTAGCTTGCTGAATGGCTGAATTTGGCGTTTTAAGTGGTAGGCTTAAGATTTTGGTTGCCGTCACTATAATTCTTGGCTCTCTTTGGGTTGTTGACTACTTTGTCTCTTTTGATGCTGGTTTAACTGGTTTTGATGTTATGGAGGACGGCGAGCCTGATTCAATACCTGCTCAGTCACAACCTTCTCGGGTGCAGGTTGCTCAAACAGCAGGTGAGTGCCAATTTAAGGAAACCGGTTCAGGCCCGTCTTATAGGAGTGGTTACGAGTGCAGCAAAGACTCAATCCTCTACACAACAGAGGACAAGTGCCTTTACGTCTCAAAGTCACAATGCAGCCCAACATATTCCGCTCCTGTGGAAGCCGAAAAAACCACTCCCTCATCTGCGCCAACTGCTGTTAAGGATATGGCGACAGACCTTACATTGGACAAAGGAAGCCACTGGCTGAAGATAACCCCCTCTGTTAAGGGCAAGAAGCTTAGTGACGTTACTGGTGACTGCAATGTTGCAATTGCCTACTTTTATGATGAGTTAGCAAATTCTTATACGCTGATAGGCCCTACTTTTGAGTTAAAGGAGGAAACTGTAGGGAAGACGCTCTGGCTAAACGTAGAAAGTCCATGTAAATTTTATAAGACAACTGCGCCAGTCTCGCAGCCTTCTCAGGAGCAGGTTGCTCAAACAGCAGGTGAGTGCCAATTTAAGGAAACCGGTTCAGGCCCGTCTTATAGAAGTGGTTACGAGTGCAGCAAAGACTCAATCTTCTACACAACAGAGGACAAGTGCCTTCACTCCTCAAAGTCACAATGCAGCCCAACATATTCCGCTCAGGGTGCAGGCTCTGCCAGTAGCGTTACCACAGCCACCCCGTCTTCAGCCAGCACTTCTCCATCATCCGACACTCCTGTTGACGGCGTTGATGTTATGGTGGTTGAGGGTAAGACTCGTGCTGAGAATTTTCAGGGTGATAAGTTCAGGGCGAAAGTTGTTCTGAAGAACAGGGGCAATGTTCCTGTTGACAGTAATAGAAATTATTATTTTCCTGACAATAACGGCATGGCTGGCGGCGCTTCTGTTGGCGTTTCTGCCCGCATTCTCAAGGGCGAAGATGTGGTTTGCTCTGATGACGGTGCCGCAGGCAATCATCCAATTGGCGCTGGCAATGAGCTGGCTCTCACTGTTCCGCTTGTCACACCCGGAAATCAGAACCCTTGCTCTTTGGAGAATGGTGCTTATAATCTTGTGGTTAAGGCGGTGTTGTCGTCAGATAGGCTTGATGTTGACCGCTCAAATGATGCGGTAAGGATTCCTTTCCAGTTTGGCAGTGGCTCGGGGAGTTGTCCGGGTGATGCGCCTGTTGGCTTCCGCACTTCTGATGGTGTTTATTGTGATTCGTCTAAGGTTTTCAGTGTGCAGAAGCTTCCTTTAGCTTCCTGCACCAATAGTTTTGAGTGCCTTGGCAACCTGTGCCTTGGTGGTGTTTGTGCTGCGACCTGCACCTTGAGGAATGGCGTTACAGGAGAAGTTACAGGCGTTGTTACTGCCGGCAGTGTTGTTGGCGGCTTATACTGCGGTATTGGGAGTGATGGTAAGGGTGTTATGAAGGTTCAGAAGCAGGATGGTTTTTGCTCGGATGATTTTGAGTGTGCCTCTAATGTTTGTGGTGCAGGCAATTGTGTTCCTGAGGCAAAGTTGAATGAGGCTTTGTGCAGGATTGGTGTGATTAAGGGCTGCTGATGCTCAAATGCTCACTGGCAGTGATGGTGGCGGGGAAATGTCGTCTGCCAGTTTTTCGGGTGGCAGTGTTGCCTGCTGTGGTGTTTTTGTTTCTTCATATTCCCTTATTCCTTGTATCTCCACTTCTTTTGATGTTGCTGTCTGGTAGCCGTATTTGAGTTTTATGCTTAGTGTTGCCACAAAGTTGTTGTCAAATTGTTCTCTCAGGAAGCCCTGCCCTTGTGCTGCCACGCATTCTATGAAGTCTTTATCGTTTTTCCCTGTGAGTGTGAACGGCCTTCCTGAGTTGCAGTTCAGTCTGACGCCTGAGACCTCTGCGCTTTCTACGTTTATGATGCCTACTATTTTTGTTTCTTCTTTTCCTAATTCTGTGCTTGTGCACGCCTTTGCCAGCGCTTCTGGCGTGCTGTCAAGGACTATTCCCTTGCCCGCGTTTTCAACATATACACGGAGGTTTGGTTTTACTATTTCTTTCTCGTTTTCTTTTGTCAGGAACTTGTTTTGCACTATTTTTGTTATTGCTACAGGCGCTCCCTGGCTTTGGAATCTTAGCTCTTCAAGCTTGCATGTTCTTTTTTCTTCCGGCACTGTGTAGGGCGCTGTTGGTATGCATACTCTTGCTGTAAGTTTTGTTTCGTAGGGGTAGCATGCTGCCGCGAATACAAGCGCTGTTGTGCTTTTCGTGTCAGGGCTTACCATTATTTGTTGTTTTACTGCATATGCTGCCCTTCCTCCTGATGCGTATGATTCTTTGCCTGAGAGCAATCCTTCAGATTCTTCAACTGCGGTTTTAAGGCCATTTTCTTCAAGGAACTGTATTGGCTCTTTTGCGAACACTAAAAATTTTCCGCATCCCGTTTTGCAGTTTATTGACGCTGCTCCTTTGTTTTCAAGTAGTAGTGCTACGTTTATTATTGAGCCTGCAAGCACGCTTTCTGGCGGCGCTCCTTCAAAGAAGCTTATTTTCAGCCCGTCTGTTCCTTTGAATGCCCCTGCCGCTGTTACTGCTGCTGCCATGCTTGCAATTATCAGGAGTATGTGTGTGAGTTTCATTTTACTTCAAGTTTAGCGGTTCTGTTACTTCATAAGTGAAGTCAACATTTGCGTCAAATTCTATTTCAGCAAATGACGCACTTCTTAGGGAGTCCTCTCCTATTTCCATGTTGCACAGAAAGTATCTGCTTGTTTTGATTTCTTTGAACATTTCTTCTTTTTGTGTTATTGCCTGTGCCGCAGTGTATGTGTTGCCTCCTGCTGCTCTGAATGCGCACTCATCAGCCTTAAGTGAGAATCCTTCAGGCATTGTTAGGTCTATGC
>JACPBT010000065.1 GCA_016180145.1 Candidatus Woesearchaeota archaeon
CAAAGTATAAATACCAGTTATACTTAATTACAACTTGTGGTATAACATGATTGCAAAGATGAAAATTGGTCCAAAGGGGCAGGTGGTCATACCAAAGCTGATTAGGGACGATTTTGGCCTGAAGCCCGGCGGGGAAGTTATTGTTGACTACAATGGCAGGGACGTGGTTATCAGGAAGACTGCTTCAAATATAGCTGAAATAGCAAGGGCTATTGCAATGTCTGGCAGGAAAGTAAAGGTTACAGCAGAACTTCTGAAAAAGCTTGACGAAGAGGAGTTTGATGAACGAAATGAACGCTTATCTCGACGCTAATGTATTTATCTATGCGTGCACATCTGAAGACGCTATTGGCACCGAATGCCAGCTCATTCTTGACGCTTTAGCCAGAGGCAAATTAAAAGCTGTTACCTCATCACTTACGTTTGACGAGCTCCTCTATAAACTTGCACGCCTTAAAGGCATGGATGCAGCTATTCTTTTTACAGAAAATTTTCTGTCAATGCCAAACCTGCTGCTGGCAGATGTTAACGAGTCATTGGTTATTCGGGCATTACAACTTGTAAAGAATCGTAACCTATTGCCGCGCGATGCTATCCATGCAGCCACAGCTGAAGTCCACCAAGCTGATGCTCTTGTTTCTGACGATAAGGACTTTGCTGGAATCAGGGCGCCTAAGTGGCTTTCTATTGCAGAATTTGCAAAAACGCCCCTTTTAAAGTAAAAACCGTTAGGTTTAAATATAAAGCCCCAGTTACTTTTCCTTGTTAAAGGGGTTAAATTTAATGGGACAGCAGGAAGTAAGCGATTTTTTGAAAAAATACCGGGCGAAGTGGTTTACCTCAAAAGAGATTGCCAAGAATCTTGAGGTTTCTACAGGCTCTGTGATAAACAACCTTTCAAAGCTGAGGAAGTCTAAGCAGGTTCTCTACAGGCCTACAGGCAGGGCAAACCAGTATATGTATAGGTATAAAAGGTAATGAAAACGGCTAATATTGTAAATGAGTTAACTGTGGGTGATGAAAGATACCGTGTAAGCACTGTTTTAAATGGCAACAGGTCAGAAACAGTTGTTTTTGATAATGCGGGTAGATAGACAAGCCTTTTCCTGTTGCTAGGCATGGTTCATGCAGAAAGTCTTAAAAGCTTCGGATTTCTTCATACAGGCATGGCAGTATTCATAAGGCTTGGCTCTTCAGGGATTGTTTCGCTGCTGCTTTTTTTGCTTTTGGCTGCTGCCCTGCTTTTCTTTCTTCCTATGCTTATCGTGCTTGCTCTTTTGATTGGCGCAGTTGCGTTTATTGCTGTAATGATAAGGCAGGTATTCCGCAAAAAGGCAAAATTAGAGAGGGGCAAAGGGGTGAAATAGCTGCAATGCAGGCAGCGTTGCACGCCGGAGCTGGGAATCTCGCTTCGGTTGAAGAAGCTTCGAACCCAGATAGCTTGGGAGCCACCTGCTTTTGAGGCAGGCGCGTCTGCCAGATTTCGCCACTCCGGCTTTGTGCATCTGCACTGCATTGAGCAGCAAAAAAATGGGGATAATCTATTGATAAATTCTCGCCGGGAAAATTCGGAATGTTTTCAAAAAATTTGAAAGAATTGCTGTGAAGAATGAAAATTTTTCAAAATTTGGAGAGATTATCGGAAGATTTCTGGAAATTGCGCAAGATTTTCGGAGGAAAAGCAAAAAGTTTAAATACAATTCCTTCTAAAGCAAAGATGCTTGGGAGCAGCGTAAGTTAGTCTGCCGGGTTTCGGAACCCGGATTTTTTCTTTTCATATTTTTTTAAGAAAGTCTGCGAGTATTTCGTAATACGGCTTTATGCTTGATATCAGCAGATGTTCGTTATCCGAGTGCGCTCCTGAGCCTGCTGCCTTGAACAGGACGGCAGGCATTCCTCTAGCTGAGAAGTATCTTGCGTCTGTTGCCCCGTGTTCAGCGCTTGTTTTGGCTTTTCTGCCGAGTATTTTTTCAGCGGATTTCTTCAGCTCTGTGATGTATTTGTTGTTTTCGTCAGTGTCAAGCATGTCTGCAGTTGCTATTTTCTCAACGCCTATCCCTTTTATGGAGCTTAGTTTCGCCATTATGCTTTCTTCGCTGTCTTTTTCTGTTCGTCTTATGTCTATGAGCATCTCTGCATAGTCAGGTATCTTGTTTATGGTCTCACCGCCTTTTATTATGTTTATGTTCGCTGTTGTTTTCCATTCTGCTTTTGTCAGGTTTGGGAACAATTTTTTAACGCCTGACGCAGCATTAATCAGCTTCTCTACTGCATTTTCCCCTCCTTCCCATGCCCTTGCGCTGTGCGCTGTTTTTCCTGCCGCAGTCAGCTTTATCTGCAAAACGCCCTTGTGTTTTGTGACGATGTCAAAGTTGTCCCCGCCATCAGCCACTATTGCAAAGTCGCATCCATATCCCATATCCTCAAGAAGCCATTTTACTCCGTCGTTGCCGTGCACTTCCTCATCTGATGTGAGCATTATTCCCATATCAGGCTTTTTATCCTGCCCTGCAAAGTTCTTCATGAGTGCCATTAATACTGCGACTTGCGCTTTGCAGTCCTCGCTTCCCCTGCCATACAACCGCTCTCCTTCAATTTTCGGCTCAAAGAGGTGTGAAGAAGCTGGCACAACATCAAAGTGGGCGTTGAGGAATACCCGCGGCTTTTTTGTGCTTTTAAAGGTTGCAACGATTGATGTTTTTCCGTTTCTCTCATGCCTGCTAACGATTATGCTTTTGTGCTTAATGTGTTCCTGTATGAAATCTGCGCATTCCTTTATCTGCTGAGGGTTGTCTGATGTTGTCCTAAACCTCATCAGGTCGCATGTGAGGTTTATAATGTCGTCCATGAAAAGTAGAAGGTAAAGACTGTTTATTAAGTTTGTCTTAGCGGCATTTGGCATTCAATAATTTTTTATACTTCATCCGGTTTTATTTGGCGCATGGACATTGACAGGTTGCTTGCTGAAAACACCGGAGTTGTTAATTCTGAGCTTGCGCGGTTCCTCCCGAAGAAAATTGGCAAAGGGTGGCTTAGGAAAAATGTTGGCGTTTCTGAGTATGACGAAAAAGCCGTTAACGGGTTTCTTACAAAGCCTGTCTGGGATTTTCTTGGCAGGGGCGGGAAGCGCTGGAGGCCTTTGCTTATGTTTCTTTCATGCGGCGCTGTGGGTGGCAATCCAGAAAAAATCAGGCGATTCGCGGTTATTCCGGAGCTTATTCACAACGGCACTCTCATTGCGGATGACGTTGAGGACAGCTCCCTGACGAGGCGCGGCAAGCCTGCAATCCATGTTGCTTATGGCATTGACATCGCTGTAAATTCTGCAAGCCTTCTTTTTTACCTGCCGCTTGTTATCGTTAAGCAGTCAAACCTTCCTGAGGCTGTCAAGGTTCGTATTTACGAGCTTGTCAATGATGAGCTTCTGAAGCTTCATTTTGGGCAGGGAACTGACATTTACTGGCACAGGACAAGCTCTGAGGCAGGCGAGAGGAAGTATTTCTCAATGTGCGCAAACAAGACAGGCTGCCTTGCGAGGCTTTCTGCAAGGCTTGGCGCAATTCTTGGCAATGGGACTGAGAAGCAGGTTCAGTCGCTTGGCAGGTTTGCAGAGTCTATAGGCGTTGCTTTTCAGATTCAGGACGATATTCTTAATCTGAAGGGCGGCGTGGGGAAGGATGTGGGCGAGGACATAACAGAGGGCAAGATGAGCCTGCCCGCGATAAGGACGTTAACCGTTGCAAAAAGGGCTGACAGGTCCATGCTTCTCAGGATTCTTCGCAGCCATACACGAAAAGCCAGTGAGATCAAAGAAGCGATTCGCATCATCACTAAGTGCGGCAGCCTTGAATATTCTGAAAAGGTTGCCGCAGGCATAGTCATGAACGCATGGGACTCTCTTGATGCGGTCATACCTCCTTCTGCATCAAAGGAGAGCCTGCATAAGCTTGCAGCATTCATGGTTGAAAGAAAAGGCTAGCGCCCGAATCTTCGTTCTCTTTTTTTGAATTCCTCAACGCAGGCAATAAGGTCTTTTTTCTGGAACTCCGGCCACATTTTTGATATGAAGAAAAGCTCGCTGTAGTTGCTTTGGTATAGCAGGAATCCGCTCATCCTTTTTTCTCCGCCGGTTCTTATTATCATGTCCGGCTCGTCTTTCAGGTAGAGGTATTGCTTGAATGTTTCTTCATTTACCTGTTCCGGGTTTATTTTTCCTGTGCGGAGGTCTTCTGCCATGCGTGTTGATGCGTCTATTATTTCCTGCCTGCCTCCGTATGCCATGCAGAAGTTGACTGTGCAGTTGTCATATGTTTTTGTTGCGTCTGTCAGCTTTCTCATAGCTGCCTGCACGTCATCGGGGAACAATTCTATCCTTCCGAGGAATCTTATCCGTATTTTTTTATCATGAATTTCTTTATTGTTCCTTGCCTTTTCAAACGCATCCCTGAACAGTTTCATCAGGTAGTTAAATTCCTTTTTTGGCCTGTGGAAGTTTTCAAGTGAGAATGCGTA
This sequence comes from Candidatus Woesearchaeota archaeon, assembly GCA_016180145.1. Classification (GTDB taxonomy): domain Archaea; phylum Nanobdellota; class Nanobdellia; order Woesearchaeales; family UBA10216; genus JACPBT01. The sequence continues at coordinate 4,513 of JACPBT010000065.1, forward strand.
GAGTGTTACCTCCTTTATGCCGAGTTCCATGCACCATTTGAGCAGTTTTTCTACCTTTTTGGCTCCGAACTCGTGCCCTTCCCACGGTTTTGCCATTAGGCGCTTTGCGAACCGCCTGTTGCCGTCAAGAATTATTGCTATGTGCTTTGGCTCTGCCATTCTGTCTGGTTGCTATTGCAGGTGGTTTATAAATATTGCTGATTGTCCCCGCGCCTGTTTAGTATCGTAATTGCGCAACATTTCTGCTTCTTTTTAAATAGCAACAGAATGGTTGCCTTTGGGTGATGTGAAATGTATAAGTTAAATGAAAAAAACGTAAGTGGATTGCACAGCAATTGAAGAGAAAAAGACCTGTTAAGGAAATAGCTCTTGCACAAAAGATTGACAGGTCAAATGTGTGGAGAATAAAGCAAAAGTATGATGAATGGGGGGACTCTGCTCTTAAAGACCATAAGCCGGGCAGGCTTTTCCAACCTCTTAACCCAAGATTCTACGACCTTGTGATTAAAGAATGGAAAAGATACAAGTGCGGAGCCAGAAAACTTCACGCCATTCTAAAA
>JACPBT010000066.1 GCA_016180145.1 Candidatus Woesearchaeota archaeon
CCTGGTTGAACTGGTATATTAGCTGCTGTTTTAGTGTTTTTTCTGCTTTTTGGTCGGTTATGAGCTGCCTTATCACCTGCAATCTTTTATATACTGCATCTATGTCTATATCTCTCAGCTCTTTTTCTGATTCTTCTTTTAATTCGTTGAGCAGCCTTTTTAGCTGTTTTTTTCCTCCGAAGAACCAGTCCAGCATTGTTTATGTTCCCCTTGTGTGCTTTCTTAGCTTTTCCAGCACTTCTTCTCTGCTCATTCTGTCGTGTTTTTCTTTTATTTGCCTGAATTTTTCTGCGCTTATTTTGTGTTTTTGTCCGGTTTGTTGCGGCTTCTGTTCCGTTTTTGGTTGTTGCGGCTGTTGCTGCCCAGTTATTGTTTTCTTTGTTTCTTCAGTTATTTTTTTGTTTATTTCGTTCCTTCTGCTTTCCGGGGCTTTTGTTGTTTTATTGAACATTTTTTTCCTGTAGACGTATGCGAATGCTGCTGTCCCTGCTGCAAAAAGTGCCAGCCATATAAGTGTTATTGCGAGCCTGTTTTTTGTTTTTGTCAGCGTAAAGAGTAGTATGAGTATTGATATTGTGATTGCTGCTGTTGTTCTTTTTTTCATCTGCCTGTTTGTTCTTTTTTGTGCTATTTAAATTTTGTTGGAATGGTTGCGTTGTCATATTGCAGTCAGCAGTAGCCGCACCCAATCACTCATAACCACTACTCAGTAGGAAAGATTTATATATCTGTCGTTTTTTTCTTTTGGCTATGAAAAGCCTTACATCACTGTTGAGCAGGGCAGCGCCTTATGCTGTGGCAGGTGCGCTGGCGTTAAAGCTTCTTTCAGCAGGGTCTGCCGTTGCAGATACCGCCTACTTTCAGGTGCGCACTCCTACTCCCACTCCTACCGTTGTTGGCGTAGTCACGCCTACGCGCACTCCTACTCCTGCCGGAGCCAGTGCCTGTTGGCGGTGATGCAGCAATTATTGAAATTGTTGTTATTATAGCCGCAGCGGCAGCCGTCAGTGGTCTTTTGCTGCTTAGGCGGCGTGTTCATTCTGCTGAGCATGGCGCTCTTAGCTCTGAAGCAGAGCGTCGCAAGTCAGAGTTTTCACAGCTTAAGGCAGATGTTTCAAGAATGGTTAGTGAGAGTGGTGGCTTTGCTGAGCTTTATAGCCTCAGGAATTCTTGGGGTAGGAGTATTGATACGTTTGATAGTCAAAGTGCTTCTTTCCCTCACATTTTCAATTATAATCTCCTTGTTGGTGGTCATAGAGACAATCATGCCAGTTATAAACGCAGGATTGAAGCCGCTGTTAACACTTATAAGGCTAACATTGAGGTAATTGATGCTTACCGGCATGGCATTGTCAATCGTGTTCTTGGTTTGGTGTCTGGCAGCCATCGTAAGGCGCGTAAGCTCGCTGAAGATAATTATTCTATTATGAAAGAACTTGTTGAAGACTATAAAAAAGAGGACGGCATAGTGCACTCGCGTATGCTTGAGGAGCTTCCTCATGTTAAGGCAGTTGCTGGTGAGATGAGGTGGCGTGGTCTTAATGCTCCTCTTACCGAATTTTCTTTGATGTCCCATCTTGACCCTTCAACGCCTTTAGAACCTTATAAAACTGAGGAAAAGAAGGCCTGATATCACATCATTATTTTTTCGTTTTGTATGAATGTTTTTCTCCATACTTCAAATGCGAATACGCTCCATAGCTGCCTTCCGTAGAATAGCGGTGAGTTGTTGTATTGTTCAAGCAGTTTTTGTATGTATTCCTGCCTGAAGTGTGGGTGTCCTGCCATGTTTTCTTTTGAGAATATGTTTTCAAACATTGGTTTCAGTTCGTTTTTTATCCATGTGTCTATTGGGACGTAGAATCTTTGTTTTTTCCTGTTTAGTATTTCTTTTGGGAGTTTTTTTGCCATTGCTTTTTTGAGTAGGTATTTTTCATTAAAGCCGTGCAGTTTCAGGCTGTTGGGCAGTGTGAAGCTGTATTCTACCAGCCGGTGGTCGAGGAATGGCACGCGTTGCTCTACTGCATGCGCCAGTCCCATTTTGTTTGCTTTCATGAGGTAGTCTTCGGGCAGTGTTGTTTTGATTTCTGCTATTAGTGTGCCTGTTAGCGTGTCTGCCTTTTTTGGAAAGTATGGGATGAGTGTGTTCTTTGTTTCTGTTGTGCCTTTTAGCGTTTCTTCTTTGAGGAGTTGTTTTTTTTCTTTTTCTGTGAATACGGATATTATGTCCATGTATGCGTCCATCTCATTTTCCTGTGTGAGCATTGATATTGCCCTTTCCTTTCCCTTTTGTCCGAGTGCCTTGCTGTATTTGAACGCCTTGTTGAGTATGGGGTAGGGTGCTGCTTTTATGGCTGTTGGGATTAGTTTTCTTATTGGTCCGAGTTTTTTTGTTGTTTCGTATATTTTGAGGAATTTGTGCTGTTCGTATCCTGCAATTATTTCATCCCCACCGTCTCCTGTAAGTGCTACTGTCGCTTTTTTCTTTGCGCTTTGTGAGAGGAAGTATACGGGTATTATTGCGGGGTCGCTTATCGGCTCGTCCATGTGCCATGCTATTTTTTGGAATTCGCTTGTTTTTCCGGCTTCTATTGTGAATTGTGTGTGTTCTGTTGAGAATTTTTCGCTTATGAGTTGTGCGTATTTCAGCTCGTCTGTTTCCTCTCCGTATCCGAATCCTACTGAGAATGTTTTGATTTCTTCTTTTGGCATTATTTCTGCCATCATTGCCACTATTGAGCTGGAGTCTATGCCTCCGCTCAGGTATGCTCCGAGTGGCACGTCGCTCATCAGTCTTATCTTTACGGAGTCGTAGAATAATCTTCTGAATCTTTCTGCCGCCTCGTTTTCTGTTATGTTGATTTTTTCTGTTTTTATGTCCCAGTATTGCCTTATCGCCAGTTTGTGCTGTTTGAGGTCGTATGTGGCGCAGTGTGCTGCTGGCAGCCTTTTTATGCCTTTTATGATTGAGTTCTCTCCGGGAGTGTATCTGAGTGTGAGGTAGTCGCTTAGCGCCTGCGTGTTTACCTCTTTCTTTATGTCAGGGTGTTTTAGTATTGCCTTTGCCTCTGATGCGAATATGAGCTTGTTGCCTTCTGCATAGTAATACAGGGGGTTTACTCCGAGCCTGTCCCTTGCCATAAACACCTTTTTTTTGTTGTTGTCGTATATTGCAAATGCAAAATCCCCGTTTAGCAGGTTGAGGCAGTCTTCTCCGAATTCTTCGTATGCGTGTATTATTACTTCTGTGTCTGTTTTTGAGTTGAACCTGTGGCTGCCCAGTTTTTGCTTTATTTCAGGGTAGTTGTATATTTCGCCGTTGAATGTTATCCATACTGTGCCGTCTTCGTTGCTCATTGGCTGCCTGCCTTTTTCTGAGAGGTCTATTATGCACAGCCTTCTGTGCCCCAGCGATATGTTACCGTCAACGTAGTTTCCTGACTGGTCAGGGCCCCTGTGCTTTAGGCAGTCTGTCATTTCTTTCAGGAGTTCCTTTTCAGGCCAGTTGAATCCTGCTATTCCGCACATTTCAATAACACCATAACTTTATGATATTGAGGTGGTTTATAAAAATTTTACTTGGTGCTATTGATTAGTAAGCTTACTTCTTGGATTATTTGGAGTGATGTTTTGTTTTCAATCTCAAGCACATAAACAATATTACTGAGATTTGGTGCGTTAAGGAAACTTTCGCCAGAAGTGACGTAATTTATTAGCCACCTTCTTTGCGGGCTGTTTTGAAGTATGAGATAATCAATGGTTCCTTTCCATTGCATGTCGCTGGAATTTGCAACGTACACTTTTTGGCTTTTGTATTTGGTTGGGGATGTTAATGAACTGTTTATTGCAGTTTCTATTGCATTATCGCCTTCGGTTTCGTTTGCTGTAGATGTTTGTGTTGTTCCTAAGCAGGTTGAGCCTGCTCCGTTGTTGTAGAGTTCTTCTATTGCTGAGAGTGGTAGTGTTTGGTTCCATACGCAGAAATCGTCGTATACGCCTCTGTGTGAACTGCCTCCTCCGGGGGAGTAGCCTATTGCAAGGTTGTAGGTGTCGGTTGTGGAGTAGCTGTTTTTGTTTGTGCCTACTAAGGTTGTGTTGGCGTAGACTGTTAGATGTGTACCATTGTAAGTTGCTGTGATCATTTCCCAATGGTTGTTTGTTCTTATGTTCATGTTTTCAATGTCGTAGGCGGCGTTTCCTGTTGCGAAGTCCCATATGTCTGTGTTGGCGTCGCTTCTGAGACCGAATCCGCCTCCTGAACCGCCTCCCATCCACCATAGGAATAGGTTGGTGCCCCAGTTGGTTGTGTTGGTCCAGATGATTATTGTTCTGTTTTTTGTAGGTTCGCCTATGTTTAGGTTGGATGCAGTTTTTTGTGTGTTTATAAGGTCATTGATGTCATCTGTTCCATGTGCTTCGTTTCTTATTCCTGTAAGGCTTGTGGTGACGCTTGTGCTTAAGGCGTGATAGTTGTTGTCGCTTAAATCTTGGGCATTTCCGCCTACTGTATCTGTGTTGTCAAATGTGTAATAAATCTGGAGGTAAGGTGTGTAGTCCACAACAGCACCGCTGGGGT
>JACPBT010000033.1 GCA_016180145.1 Candidatus Woesearchaeota archaeon
GGACCACCGCAATCTTTAAATACTACGCATAAATCTGCAAATAATGGTGTTTTCATGGCAGTAATCGGCTTCAACTTTACCAAAATTCTTGTAGAGAGAAAGATACCTCTGAAAGGCAAAGTGGACATAAGCAACAATGTATCAGTAAAAAATGTAGAATACACAGACCTTCTTCTTGGAGACTCAAAACAGAAAGCGCTAAAGTTCAGCTTTGACTTCACATCAACATACTCACCTGCCATAGGAGAGATACTATTCAATGGGGAGCTGCTCTACATGAACCAGCCTGACAAGCAGGACGAGATAGTGAAGGGCTGGAAGAAAAACAAGCAGATGCCAAAAGAAACAATGACAGAAGTCCTGAACATGATACTTGCAAGATGCAATGTGGCAGCGCTGATGCTAAGCAGGGACGTTAACCTGCCGCCGCCAATACCCCTCCCAAAGGTTGAAGCGTGAATTCTGATAAAATAAAGCCAGACTACCCCAAATTTTAAAAACAAGCAGTTACTCTCCTATTAAAATGATGCAAAAAGGGCTAAAGCTGAAAGTCGTAGAAGCAGTGCAGGATGACGTAAATAAGGGAATAGTCCGGCTGGACAGCGCCATGATGCATGAAATAGCAGTGCGCCCGGGAGATTTTGTGCAGATAGAAGGACAGCGCGCAACAGTAGGGATAGCTGACAGGGCATACCCCGGAGACATAGGGCTTAACATAATAAGGATGGATGGCATAGTAAGAAGGAATGCAAAAACAGGAATCGGGGAAATAGTAGACGTGGCAAAGGCAGATGTCAAGGAGGCAAAAAAGACCATAATAGCGCCTGCCCGCAAAGGCATAATGGTAAGGGCAAACCCTGAAGTCTTCAAACAGGGATTGCTTGGCAGGGCAGTCTTAAAGGGCGATATAGTTGCACTCGGAGGCACTGTAAGAAGGAGAAGCACCCTTACACATAGCCCATTTGAAGACATATTCCGAATGCTGGATGAGGACGTGATAGGATTCGGATTCAGCGATATGAAATACATAGTCATTGACACACTGCCAAAAGGGGCGGTAATAGTAACAGACCTGACAGAGGTAATCTTCAATCCGGAAGCTGCAGAAACAGTAGAGGAGCAAAGCCTTGACATAACCTATGAAGACATAGGCGGGCTGAGAGACGAGATAAAAAAAATAAGGGAAATGGTGGAACTCCCGTTAAAGCACCCTGAAATATTTGAAAGGCTCGGCATAGAAGCGCCAAAAGGCGTATTACTCCATGGGCCGCCAGGCACAGGCAAGACACTCGTGGCAAAAGCAGTAGCCAATGAGACAAATTCGCATTTCATAGTCATAAACGGTCCTGAAATCATATCCAAATTTTATGGACAGTCTGAGCAAAACCTAAGGAAGAAGTTTGAGGAAGCAGAAAAAAACTCGCCTGCCATAGTCTTCATAGACGAAATAGACGCCATAGCAACAAAAAGAGAGGAAGTGCATGGAGAGGTTGAAAGAAGAGTCGTAGCACAACTGCTTGCACTCATGGACGGACTGAAAAGCAGAGGCAAAGTAGTCGTCATAGCGGCGACAAACGTGCCAAACATGCTTGACCCCGCACTGCGCAGGCCCGGAAGGTTTGACCGCGAAATAGAAATAAGCGTCCCAAGCAAAGAAGGAAGACTGGACATACTCAAAATACACACAAGGAACATGCCGATTGGGAAAGAGGAATCCAAACACAAACCAGCGGAAGTCAGTCCTGCCAGCAAGATGGCTGGTGATGAGGCAGTCACTGAGTTTGACATCAAGAAAGGGCGCGAAAAAAAGCGAATCTACACCCCAATCCCGGAAAACGAACGAAAAAAGCTCCTGTCCGAAGTTGCTGCCGTAACTCACGGATTTGTAGGAGCGGACCTCGCCATGCTGTGCAAGGAAGCTGCAATGACAGTCCTAAGGCGGGTGCTGCCTGACCTGAGGCTTGAAGAAGATGAGCCAATACCCAAGGAAGTGCTTGAGCAGATGATTGTCAGCAAGAAAGACTTTTTTGACGCCCTGAAGGTAGTGCGGCCGTCAGCAATGCGCGAAGTCCTCGTTGAAATTCCGAATGTCCAATGGGAAGATGTCGGCGGACTCGGCGAAGTGAAACAGGAACTGATTGAAGCAGTGGAATGGCCTATAAAGAACCCGGAAGCTTTCAAGAGGCTGGGCGTAAACCCGCCAAAAGGAATACTCCTCTACGGAGCGCCCGGAACAGGAAAAACAATGCTCGCAAAGGCGGTCGCAACAGAATCAGAAGCAAACTTCATACTCGTAAACGGGCCCGAACTCCTATCAAAATGGGTGGGCGAGTCAGAGAAAGCAGTCAGAGAAGTATTCAAAAAGGCAAGACAAACAAGCCCATCAATAATATTCTTTGATGAGGTTGACTCCATTGCCCCAAGAAGAGGCACAAACAGCGACACAAACGTAACAGAAAGGGTAGTCAACCAGCTCCTGACAGAAATTGACGGCTTAGAAGACATATACGACATAGTAGTCATGGCGGCAACCAACAGGCCGGACATGGTAGACCCGGCACTCCTGAGGCCGGGAAGGCTTGACAGGCTCATACTAACACAAGTGCCTGACCAGAAATCACGCCTTGGAATATTCAAAGTCCACACAAAGGAAATGCCGATAAAAGCAGACATAGAAAAGCTTGCAAGCCTCACTGACGGATATGTGGGGGCAGACATACAGGCAGTATGCAGGGAAGCAGCAATATTTGCCCTCAGAAAAGACATGAACTCAAAGGTTGTTGAAGAAAAACACTTTATGGAAGCACTCAGAAAAGTAAAGCCATCAGTAACCAAGGAAATACAGGAAGCATACGAAGGAATAACAGAGCGATTCGTCACGGCAAGGGCAAAGGAACTGAAAGACGAAAGGCCGTCATACATGGGATAAAGCAAAAATGACTTCTCCCCAAAACATTTAAAAACACAGCTGACGATAATTCTTTGAAGAAAGGTGATAGCAATGTGGCCATTCTCAAAACCAAAAACAGTAGCTGAAATAAGAAAAGCGAAAGCAGCGCAGGCATCCCGAATAGCAGCCCAGATAAGCAGGCTGCACGACACAATAGTAAGACTGGAAAAACAGGCGCCATACATAAAAAACAACCAGCGCAGAAGAAGGATGGAACTGCAGAAACTGGCACTTGAAAGGCGCACAGAAGCGCTTGAAAGACAATACCACCGGTTAGGAAACGAAATGAAGGGATGACATGGCAAGAACACCAAAAGCAGGAGACTACATAGAAGCAATAACCACCGATGAAACCATCAAAGGAATACTCCTTGAAAGCCCGGAAATCCAGAAAGACACCGTACTCATAAAGCTGGACAGCGGATACAACATAGGAATAGACAAAAGCAAAATAAAAAAAATTTCTGCCCTGCAACAAACAAAAAAGGAAGCAGCCACTGCCATCCCACCAAAAGAAAAACAATCCAACCTGCCAAAAATAACAATACTCCACACAGGAGGAACAATAGCAAGCAAGGTAGACTACAGAACAGGAGGAGTTGTGTCCAGATTCAAGCCTGAAGAAATAGTTGCAATGTTCCCGGAAATCAGACAAATAGCACAGGTAGACTCAAGACTGATAGGCAACATGTTCTCAGAGGATATGAGATTCGCACACTACAACATCATGGCAAAGGAAATACAGAAAGAAGCAGCCAAAGGGACAAGCGGCATAATAATAACACATGGCAC
>JACPBT010000034.1 GCA_016180145.1 Candidatus Woesearchaeota archaeon
AGCCACTACGACTACGGCGACAAGCAGAGGCAGCCTCACTGCGGTTCGTGGTCTGCCTTCGCTCTGCTCGGCAGGCATCCATAGCAACTGCAAAGCAATTTCCCACTTAACTTGACATTATCAACGAATCGCAAGATTTATAAAAAGTTGCCTCCAGAAGGGGCAAAGGTGATGATAATGGCAAAAAAGAGGAGAACGCAGAAGGCAGAACACGCAAAAGCAAAAACAAGAAAAGCGCCGGCAAAGGCGAAAGCACGGCAAAAAAAGGCAGCTGCCAAGAGAAAGCCTGCAAAGGCAAGGCAGCAGGCAAAACAGGCACAGCCAAAAATAGCAGGCAGGTTCAACATGATAATAACCTTTGATCCAAGCCACGCAGGCACAGCAGAAGCAGAGCTGAAAGCAGCGCTGGGAAGAATAGGAGAGAAAGCCGCAATTGCCAGAACAGAAGCGGAAGGGCTGATAAAAGCAAAAGTCAGCGACGCCAGAAAGGCAGTTGAAAGGCTCACAAAACTATGCAGGTCAGACTCACAGGCTTTTAAAGTGACACACCACTACACGCCAATAGACAACTGGTGCAAATCAGAGCTAAAAGAGATGCAGAAAGCCATAAAGGCAGCATCAGCAGCAATAGGGCAAAGCGAAAAATGGAGGCTCGGGCTCAACAAAAGGCACTGGGACAAACTTGAAGGAACAAAACTCATCCTAAAACTCACAGAGGTAATAGAAAGGGACAACGTGGACCTTACAAACCCTGACAAAATAGTGCAGGTAGAAATAATAGGCAAAGAGGCAGGAATATCCCTCCTGAAGCCTGAAGAAATACTTGACGCCCAAAAGACAAGAAGCTAAACACCAAAGAAAGCAGACAGCTTCTTTTGGCCCTTAAATCCTGCGAGCAGCCTGCTTCTGGAAAAAACAAACCTTATATCATGCCCAAAACGCCTCTTAACATGAGCCTCTGCATACGCAATCATAGCCTCAAGAGAAGCAAAAGACACTGGACTTGAGTCAAGAGCAGCCCTGACAGCCTGGCGAACAACCCAAACACCCAACGGAACAGTATAATCTGAAGTAATCACCCTCACAACAAGAACACAAGCCTGCCTCCCCAATGAGCGGAGCTTCTCCAAAACAGGCAAACGGCTCGCATAATAACCACCGGCAGTCTCCTCAACATAGGCAGTGCGGCCTGAATAAGGCTCATAATCAGTAGTGAAGCTGCTGCTGCCTGCCAAAGTCTCAAACAACTCATAGCCCCACACATCAGGAAGCATCATAACAGCAAAATAATTGCCAAGATAACCCCCAAAATAAAAAAGAAAATCATTCACACTCTGAAAATCCTTTACTGCAGAGATGAGATGCTTCCCCAAGATGTCATCAGTAGCGGTAATGCTCCACCTCGTAGGAACAAGCCTCCTATCAGGCTTCAGCCCGACAGTGCCTACTGACAATATGCGCGAAAGGAAAGCCTCATCAAAGCCAGACCTGTAAAGGTAAGAGAACGCGTCAGAAGCCTTCAATCCATTATCAGAATAAACCTTATCCACCTTTTGAGGAATCTTTGGATTTGAAGTTATCTTAGCATGCTTAACAACACCGGAAGGGCCGACAGGCGCAGCAACAGAGTCAGGAGAAAACCTGAAAAAAGGCCTTGACTTCAAAAGCACCTCAACATCAACAGGCGCAGAAGCCATCCCAACCTCCCTCCCAATCTCAAGAATCCTGCCGCTTCCCTTAACATGCGCCTTCAAATGGGAATTGACAAGCGCAGAACGATAACCCACAATCTCAGGAATCTGAAAATTGTTTGAAGCCCAAAACCCAGGAGCATCAAAAAGCCACGCATCCTCCCTCACCTCCGGAGGGCTGAGAATGCCCACATTAACAAAAGGATAGCCAAACCTGCCAACAAAAGGGGCAGGGCTGCTGCCAAAAAAACGCTCCTTCCCAATCAAAGGCTTAACCTTAAAAGCAGCGACAGAACGCACACAAAAAGGGCAGTTAAAATTGGAACACACCTTAAAAGGATGGTGCTCAGTCCTTACAAACGGCCTGCTGCGAAGCATCATGGACAGAAGGATAAAGCCAGAATTAATAAAGGATTTGGAGAACCAGCAGCAAGCAGTTTTTTTGAATTCCTTACTCAAAACACCCGAAAACTCGGCAAACGACGTAACAGATATATTTAAAAAGCAGGGAACAAAAGAAAGCTAAATCAGATGGCACTTGAGACTGTATTTGCAGCAATCGGCATAATAATACTTCTTGGCTTTTTCAGCGACTGGATATTCTCAAAAACAAGCATACCGGATGTATTCTGGCTAATCCTGATTGGAATCCTGATAGGACCGATTCTGCACCTTTCAACACCGGAATCAATCGGGCAGACGGCGCAAATATTCACATCATTTGTGCTTTTGTTCCTCCTGTTTGAAGGCGGATTGCACATAAGAATAAAGGACCTTATGAAAAGCATGTATGGCGCGACGGCAATAACAGTCATCAACTTTGTCCTCACAGTAACGGCCGTAACACTCATAGCACAGGCATTCGGATGGAACTTTGCAACATCAATACTCCTCGGAACAATACTCGGAGGAACGTCATCAGCCGTAGTAGTGCCAATGGTCAGAAGGCTCAGGATGGAAGCCGGCAACTCACTAATGCTGGTGCTGGAATCGGCGTTCACAGACGTCCTCTGCATAGTATCAACGCTCACAATAATACAGATAGTAAAGCTTGACTCAATAAACCTTGGAAACGTGCTAAACTCATTATTCGGAAGCTTTGCCATAGCAATATTTGTCGGAGGCATAGCAGGATTCCTCTGGATACTGCTGCTTGAACGCTTTGAAGCCCTAAGCAAATCATACATATCAACAATAGGCATACTGCTGATAATATTCGGACTGACAGAATTCGCAAAATCAAGCGGGGCAATCGCAGCCCTAACCTTTGGCATAATAATGGGCAACTCAAGAAAAATACTGTCCCTCGCAGAGGGAGAAGAGGAACAGGACGCACTATCCTCCTCAGCAAGGGTGTTCTTCTCGCAAATATCATTCTTTGTAAAGACATTCTTCTTCGTATACATAGGGATGCTTATGAGCCTCTCACAGCCGAAGCTTATAGTTCTCGGACTTGTAATAACCATCACAGTTTTTCTGATAAGGCCAATATCCGTTTCAGCAGTATGCAAAGGCCGCAATAACAGCACAGACCGGGCAATAATGGAGGCAATGGTGCCAAAAGGACTCGCAGCAGCAGTCCTCGCCCAAATAACCCTGCAGCAGGGCATAAAAGGAGCGCAGAACATACTAACACCAGTGTTTTCAACAATATTCTTCACAGTGGCAGTGACAACAATCATGGTTTTCCTGATAAAACACGGAAAATACGCAGGCACAACAGCAGGAATAATGCGCATAATCGGAAAAAAGGCAGCGCAGCAAAACAACAGGGAAATACAACAGCGCAGGAAAAGCAAAAAAAGAAAGCCAGCTTCTGACAAATAAAGCCACAAGATTTAAAACAGACAGGCAAGCACCCAATTGGCACAGCCCCGTGGTGTAGCGGCAATCATACCGGCCTTTGGATGAAAAAGAAGAAAGCCGGTGACGGCGGTTCGAATCCGCCCGGGGCTATACCATTACATTTTGTCTAAATTTCAAAAAATTTATATATTTGTAACTCTATACAGGCTCTATGCAAACCATACAG
>JACPBT010000035.1 GCA_016180145.1 Candidatus Woesearchaeota archaeon
GAGGTTGCATCAAAAGTAACTACTGCCAACGCAGCAGTTACGACGAGGTGAGTGAGGATGTCCAAGAAGCCCACAAAACAATTAACTTTAAATAGAACCAGTTGCTCTCTTTTTATCGGTTTTGGGTTTTGCGGATAAGATAAAGATAAAAGAGCGTGAGGTGTGTTAAATGAATGTGCAGCAGCAGTTTGCCGAGGAGGTTGAGTTTGGCACGGATTTCTTTGCAGAGCAGGTTTCTGTTTCACATAGCCCTATAAGGTTTGTGATTGACTTTGTGAGAAACTCGCCGCGCATTGACGCAGCAACCCAGAGCACGAAGCTCATAACAAGCCACAGCGTGTTGCTTCTTGACCCTTTCCTTGCAAAGGAGTTCCTTTCAGTGCTTAATGACAATGTTTCAAAATATGAAAAGAGGTTCGGGAAGATAGAGAAGCCTGAAGCATTGAAGAAATTTGAGGCAGAAGCAAAGAAAGAGGGCAGGCAGCCTGTAAAACAGGACTATTTCGGATAATAAAAACAATAAGGGGGATGAGAAAATGACACAACAAGTGCAGCCAATCTTCATATTGCCGGAGAACGCGCAGAGAACATACGGGAGAAGCGCGCAGCACAACAACATAGCTGCGGCAAAAGCAGTTGCAGACACAGTAAGGACAACCCTTGGCCCAAAAGGAATGGACAAGATGCTGGTAAGCAACCTTGGGGATGTTGTGGTAACAAATGACGGAGTCACAATTCTTGAAGAGATGAATATAGAACACCCAACCGCAAAAATGATAGTGGAGATAGCGAAGACGCAGGAAAACGAGGTTGGAGACGGGACAACAACGGCAGTAGTGATTGCAGGAGAGCTGCTCCACAAGGCAGAAGCGCTCATAGAGCAGGACGTTCACCCGACAGTTGTTGCAAAAGGCTACAGGATGGCTTCAGAAAAGGCATTGCAGATACTCAGGGAGCTTTCATTTGAAATAAAGGAAACAGACGAGGCAAGCCTTCACAGGATTGCAACAACAGCAATGACAGGCAAGGGAGCGGAGCATGCAAAAGAGCACCTGTCAACGCTTGCAGTAAAGGCCGTTAAATCGGTAATGGAAAAAGCAGAAGGAAAAATAATAGTTGACAAGGACAACATAAAAATAGAAAAGAAAGTGGGCGGAAGCGTTGAGGACTCAGAGCTTGTCGAAGGCATAATACTTGATAAGGAGAAAGTCCACCCGAGCATGCCTGACTCAGTTAAAAACGCGAAGGTAGCGCTGATTGACTGCGCAGTTGAAGTAAAAAGCACTGAAACTGACGCGAAAATACAGATAACAGAGCCGAACCAGATGCAGGGCTTCCTTGACATGGAAGAAAAAATAATCAGGGAAAAAGTGGAAAAGATAGCCGCGTCAGGGGCAAATGTCATATTCTGCCAGAAGGGCATAGACGACCTTGCACAGCACTTCCTTGCAAAGAAGGGAATATTCGCAGTAAGGCGGGTGAGCCAGAGCGACATTGAAAAGCTTGCAAGGGCAACCGGAGGCAAGATAGTAAGCAACCTTCATGACATCTCAGCAGACGACCTCGGCAAGGCAGGGCTTGTGGAAGCAAAGCGCGTTGGAGACGAGGAAATGACATTCGTAAGAGAATGCAGGAACGCAAAGGCGGTAACAATCCTCATAAGAGGCGGAACAGAACATGTCGTTGACGAGATAAAAAGGGCTGTTGAAGACAGCATAGGAGACCTTGAAGCAGCGCTTACAGTAGGGAAAGTTGTTGCAGGGGCAGGCGCAACAGAAACAGAGCTTGCACTCCAGCTGAGAAAATACGGGCAGGGGCTTTCAGGAAGAGAGCAGCTTGCAGTCAACGCATTCGCAGAAGCAATAGAGGTAATACCAAGAACGCTCGCAGAAAACTCCGGGCTTGACCCCATAGACCTGATGACAGAATTAAAGGCAGCACACGACAGGGGAGAAAAGACGGCAGGCGTTGACGTCTTTGCGGGGAAAGCGCAGGACGCATGGAAAGCAGGCATAATAGAGCCATTAAAGGTAAAGCTGCAGGCAGTCAGCTCTGCAAGCGAAGTGGCAATAATGGTGCTTAGGATAGATGACGTCATAGCAGCCGGAAAGCAGGACAGCGGCCCGAAGATGCCGCCAATGCCAAACGGCGGCGGAATGCCGGACTACTAAGCTATCTCTTAGGGGAGTTGAATAGAACTATTGCCAATACCCTTTAGCGTTTGCAATATCTGCAACTTCACCATTTTTTTCGCTTTTCAGGACTTTTGAGCACAGCTGAAAAAAGTTTAAACCGCAACATTTTAATATTAGTTATACTTCTTAGTTATACGGTGATGACTGATGATTTCTGTAAAAACGAAGCAGTGGGGGAACTCCATTGGCATAGTTATACCCAAAGCTGTTGCTGAGGAGAAGGGAATAATCTCTGGCGAAGAAGTACTGGTGGAAATAGAGAAGAAGAGCAGGAAAACCGCGCTTCAGGAACTCTTTGGCGCACTGCCTTTCAAGAAGCCAACCGAGCAACTCGTTAAAGAGTCCAGAATGGGACTGGAAAGCAGATATGAGTGAGAAAATGCCAGCATACTTCAGCCTTGACACCTATGCATTAGTGGAAATAGCCCGAGGCAACCAAAAATTTGCAAAATACACTGCACAGGAATTTGTGGTTAATGACGTAACCCTCGCAGAATTCTACAACATAATGCTGAGGGACTATGATGAAGCAACTGCTGATTACTGGTTCAGAAAGATAAGCCCAAACACAGAGCCTGTGACTAAAGAACTTTTAAGGGAAGCTGTTAAATTCAGGCGCAGCAGCAGGGAAAAGAACTTTTCATTTTTTGACGCAGTTGGGTATGTTTTTGCAAGGCGGCGTGCCTGCAAATTCCTGACCGGTGACAGGGAGTTTGAAGGGATGCCTAACGTAGAATTTGTGAGTAAATAATTTTTCGGACATTCCAGACACTTCTCGGCATTTGGACTCAAAATTCCAACAGAGCGTAACCCCAAATAGAAAACTATTTAAGCGATAAACCCGGGTTTCCTGACAAAAGAGGAAAATGGGAGTTGACGAGCACATTCTGGCAGGAAGGATAGGCGTTCCTGCATTCAACGGGCAGGAACAGCAAGAAACGCCGAAAACAGAACTGATTAGCCCAAACGCTGCAAACGGAGCGTTCAAAGAACTGCGGACAGACATAAGAAAGCTCACAACAGCAATAACCGGGCTGATGGACATATTCAAACAGGCGCATGAAGACATAAAATCAGAGCCTACAACAGAACTCATAGGAAAGATGGACAAACTCATAGAGCAGAACGATGAGATAAGCAGGGCAATGCTCATGCTCCTTGAGCTGCACAAAGAACACCTGCCGCAGATATCAAGGCATACAAGGATGTCTTCAGAATTAAAGCTAAGAAAACCGCCACACACGCTGTTCTCGGAGAGGCTAAGCAGAAAATGAGCGCAAGGCACTTCCTGAAGCACCTTGCAATCGCGCAAGAAAAGATGTGTGAAGCGGGCAGACGAAGCAGCAGTCAGTCAATAAAGCGCGAATTGGAGTTCAGCCTAAACAGGATTGAGGACAAATGCATATCACTGATGCAGGAAAACCATTCAGAGCAGCTAAGAACAATCCTTCAAAGAATAGCTGCATTAAGGGCGAGGATTTAGCCACGGCTCAAC
>JACPBT010000036.1 GCA_016180145.1 Candidatus Woesearchaeota archaeon
CTTAAGTCATTTGTTTAACAGCCATTAAGACATCTGACTTTATAAATCTTTTCTTTGTCAAGACAAACGCCTTAATGTCGTTAAGACTCTTGTCTTGATATGGACGCATAAGCAGCCGTGGCATTAACATTCTTGAGTTTATGAGTTGCTGGAGTGAAACTCTGCTGGTGATTGATGAGAAGGATGTTGCTGCCGTGATGGCTGCTTTGAGGGTTTAGGTTTTTTTTGCTTTTGTAATTTTTGCAAATTCCGCAGGTGTAAAGATTTTTCCTTTTAAATCAGGTAGTGCCTCAAAATGTTTTTTGTTTAATGTCAGCAGATAGTCTGCTTTAGTGACTGCGGCTGTTGCAGCTATGGTTACGTCCTGATATTCTATTGGATTTCCGTTTTTAATTAAATAAGCCAGATACTCGGCAGTTTTTTCAGCTATTTTTGAGTTTAAATCAATCCAGAGAAACTGGGACAGAATTCTTTTTGAATCAGCCACTGATTTAGGGTTATTTTTGAGATAACCGCCGGTAAGTATTTCGGAGAGCGTAACTGTGCTGATGATAACTTCCTCGTTTTCTCTGATAAGCTCTTTAACAGTTTCTATGGCTTCTTGCTGGCGCCTTTCAATGTCTATTATGACGCTTGAGTCTAGAGCTATTTTCAACTTTTCTCACCTTATGGCTCCCAGTCTTCTCAATCTTTCCTTAGAATCAGCTCTTGTTTTTTTAAGCAGTTCATCAAAATTCTCTGGAAGGAAGTGTTCAAACTTGTCAAATACCGAGGGGTCTCTTTTTGATACAATAAGCACATCTCCCATAAGGTTTAATATTAGCCTGTCGCCTTCTTTAACATTCATTTTTTCTCTTATGGCTTTGGCTATCGTTATCTGGCTTCCTCTTGTTACAATAGTTTGCGCAGTCATGTAATTACTAATTTTTTTAGTATTTAAATATTTTACTGTTAGTAGCGGAAAAAAGTAATAGGGTATCTGCTGCCGTGAATTACTGTAGCCCGCAAAACCCGACTTAACGCTTCTTTAGCAAACTATAAAAACCCTCTTTTATCCTCTTTTGTTATGGATGAGAAGGAAATAAGCGCTAAGGTTGCTCAGGGGCAGATGCGCTGCCGTATTATTATTGAGCTTATGGGCGCTCCAAAGGAGCATGTTGAGGATACTTTGAGGCTTGTTCTTCAGCGTTTGAAGGATGAGGCTGCCGTTTCCGTTATCTCCGGCACTGTTCACAAGCCTAAGGAGCAGGATAAGCTTTTTGCATCTTTTGCTGAGCTTGACGTTCTTTTTAAGGATTTTCTGGTTTTGACGAGGATTTGCTTTGATTACATGCCTTCTTCCATTGAGGTTGTTGAGCCTTCTTCATTCAAGCTTCCTGCCGTTGAGCTTTCAGGTTTTTTGACTGACATGCTTGCTTCTTTGCATGCTGTTGATTTTCGTCTTAAGGACGCAAACGCTGCAAACCAGCTTCTTGAGCGCAACTCAGCTAATCTTTTGAAGAATTTTATTCTTACGATTCTTAGTGGCGGTGGCAAGTCTGTGGCAGAGATTTCGGGTGTTATGGGCATTAAGCCTGGGCAGCTTGAGCCTTTCATAGCTCTTTTTTCTCGTGAGGGGCTTATCAGGAAGAACGGCAGCCTGTGGGAGAAGGCGTAGAACAGTAAACTTTTAAAATCCCACCACTCTTTTGTGTTTTTATGTCGTCTGAACTTATGAACAAGATTGAGGCGTTGCTTTTCTCTTCCGGCAAGAAGATGCCTGTTGAGGAGATTGCGAAGCTGTGCAGGAGTGATGCAGTTACGGTTGCCCAGCAGCTGCAGCAGCTGAAAATTGACTATGAAAGCAAGAATTCCTCCCTTCTTCTTATTGAGGAGGGTGATGGCTGGAAGCTTACTGTTCGTGAGCAGTATGCGCCTGTTGCGAGGCGAGTTGTTGCTGAGACTGAGCTTACTAAGACTTTGATGGAGACTCTTGCTGTTATTGCGTGGAAAGCTCCTGTTTTGCAGTCTGAGCTTATTCGCATCCGGACAAACAAGGCTTATGACCATATTGCTGAGTTGGAAAGCTCCGGCTTTATCAGCAGGGAGAGGCATGGGCGCACTAAGCTTATCCGCCTTACTGAGCGTTTTTTCAGGTATTTTGATGTGAGGACTGAGCAGGAGGTTAAGGAGAGGTTTAAGGTTGCTGATTCAAGGCAGTCTACCCTGCCTGCGGTTGTTGAGCCTTCTCCTGTTTCTCCCTCTGTTTCTGAATCAGGTGTCGTTTCCTCATCAGGCAATCCGGTGCATTAGCATTATCAGAGCCAAATAGTTAAAAATAAAAACATCTTGCTCATTGTTTGGCTATGGTATTCTTGCTTAAGTGCCCGAGGTGCAGTAATGAGATGAAGTATGCTTCTCGCAGCCAGAGCGTTATCGGAAAGCGAAAGGCTTGCGTTTACTGCAATTTCAGCATGGATGTCCGGAAGTGTATTAAAGGCTCTTAAAGTATTTTTCTTTAAGTCTTGCAATAAGTGCAGGAATCTCGGTTGAAGCCTTGATGGTTTCTTCGCTGCTTACTGCCCTGCTGTAGTAGTTAACTCCGTTTCTGAGTTTTCTGTAACGGTCAAAAATCGCTGATGCGGCATCTTCAGAAAGGTTGCGCTTCAGGAACTGAGTAATAGCTTCGTGAGAATAAATTTTGAAGCCTTTTAGAGAAGCCAGAGCCTCGCACACCTCTCTTAGTGCTTCGTAATACAGTGTCAGAATAAGGGAGGCGCTTTTCTCGTCAATTGTCTGCCTTGATAGAAATTCAAGCTTGTTCTCCGACATTTTTAGGAGAGATTTCATAAGTTCTTTGTCTGGCGCTGATTTTCTCACGAGTCCTTTATCTTCATAAGCCTCCCAATCCATTTAAAACACCTTCAAAAAGCCGTTAAGCTTTATGCCGTTAAGGATGTTGTTTGCCAGTTCGGGTGACTTCTCAGTTATTGACTTAAACTCCTTGTCGTTCATGGCAAAAAGCTGTATATGTTTCCCGAGTTTTTTTTCATAGCTTGATAACTCAAGGTTTTTCTTTGTGTTTGTCAGTACTAGCAGGTCTAGGTCGCTTCTTGGAACGTCCTCACCCTTTGCACATGAGCCGAACATAACTATTGTAGGAAATGCCAGTTCTTTATCCAGAAAATCAGTCAGGCCGGATTCTATAACCTTTTTTACAGTTAAAAAAATTTTATGCTGTCTGAAAAGTGTGCTGTCCATGTTTCCTTCAAGCACGCTGTATAGCTTGCTTTTCTTTTTGACTATCAGTCCTGCTCTTGCAAGGGTGCCGGCGTATTTCATAGCTGTGGCAGGGGAAATCTTGAGAACCCTTGCATATTCCCTCAAATGGAACTTTCTGTTAGGTTCTTCCAAAAAAGGCGCTAAAGTGTTCAAATTTACGAACATATGTTCAGAAAAAACAACACCTGTTTATAAATTTTTCTGACAAATGGTTGTAACAGGTTAAGTTGCCATTTTTTAGTGGCTGCCGAGTTTTTCGGCCTGGTTTCGTAGTAGTCGTAGTATCTACTGCTGCCGGCAATACTTGCAATATACATCGCTTCATTGCGGCTTTCAGTTAACTTTTTAAAGCCGTATTCCTTTGTTTTTATCGTCGGTAAACTGACGTCTTTTTCGGGGTTGTTTTTGGTGTTGAAATGAGTGAAA
>JACPBT010000037.1 GCA_016180145.1 Candidatus Woesearchaeota archaeon
GCCCGTTTTCTGAGCGAAACATTTATATAATACTGTAACAAATATGTTACATATGTCACAAAAAGATTACAATATGGGAATTATCCTTGAACTGCTAAGGGGCAGCAACCACATTAGGGGCATTGCCAAAAAGCTTAACACCAACCAAACCACCATTGCAAGAAAAATCAAAGAACTTACAGCAAATAATGTTGTTGATTACATGTTCGTCGGAAAAAACAAGGCTTATTCAATTAAAAAGACAGCAGAGGCGCGGCAATATGTGTTTATGGCAGAGCACTATTGGCTTCTGCAGATACTTAGGAAGTATCCTGTGATTCGTGGAATTGTTGAGCGCATACAAAAAAATACAGCCATACAACTGGGGGTTCTTTTTGGATCATACGCAAAGGGCTTGGCGCATAAGGACAGCGATATAGATGTTTACGTAGAGGGCAATGACAGAAAGCTTAAACAGGAGTTGGAACTCCTAAATAGCAGGGCTAGCATTAAAACGGGCAGTTACGACAAAAGCAGCCTTGTAATAAGGGAGTTGGAGAAAAATCATGTCATCATAAAGGGAGTTGAGCGATTCTATGAAAAAAGCAGGTTTTTTGAGTAAACTCAGGAAAGAAAAGAAGATTCAGTTTGTGGAACCAAGCACTGATCTTAAAACAGCTTATTTTGAGCGTTCAGCTGAATCATTGCAGTCGGCGAAAGTGTTGTTCAAGATTAAAAACCTTAAAGATGCAGTAGCTCTGACATATTATTCAATGTAATACTCCCTGTTGGCCTTACTCTTCAGGATAGGAATAAAATGCGAGAATCATACAGCTGCAATAATGCTACTAAAGGCAGTATTTGACATTGAAAACAATAGAATACATAATGCCAAGAAAGAAAGAATTGACAAGCAATATTACATTGATTTTACGGTTACAAGAGCGGAAGTGTCAGACTTGATAAAAACTGCGGAGGAATTCAACGCGCATCTGCTTGATTTTACAGAAAAGGTTGGGCAAGAAAGGGTATTTGAATACCGGCAAAAAGCTGCCAAATTGCTCAATGAATGACTGTGCTATCACGTTTTTAGGGCGAGCCTTTGAAAGCGCTGGCTTTAGCCTGTGAGTAGTTTACACAAAATACCTTCTGCAATAGCTTGGTCACCCATAAGCTTATATACTTGGGTTATATGCCTAATGACAGAGAGTTTGCACGAATTCTTAACATTTTGTTGTTTAACATCATGATTGGGTTTAAGCGGCACTCAAAAATTTTTACTGATTTAAGGAGGTGAAAAAATGCTAACACAAGAAATAACTGTTCAAACAGGAGAAGGTGCGCCTGACGGCGTTTGCTTTTTCTGCGGAGCTTATTCAGAGCTTGTCACAGTTCACGAAACGAAAGTTCACGGAAAGAATCGCCTGATGAACTATGAAGTTTACTGATTGAGTGGTGGCTCTTTAGAGAGGCACGCGCAGTAGCACACGCACTTCATGGCTGGCAAGATACCCTACACGCAGGGATTCAACAATGCCCAGCTGCAGAAACCTGTTAGCAGCCTCGCCCTCAGGCCTTTTGATGTCATGCTCCAAAACGCCGGATTGCGCGTCCAGCGGATTACGGCGCCTATAGTCTTCCAATGACATCCCTCCCCGGCGCTCCGGACCGTCGCAAAAAAAGGAAGGATACGGATTTTCCCAGATTGGTGCATTACTCCATCCAGATAATTGCAACACAACCTCGTCAACAGCGTTAGTGGCATACATAACGTCATGCCCATTGCCGGGGTTATAACCTATGATATGGGTGATTACAATTCCATTACCAACATCCTGGCCAATAATGCCCTCCAGAATAACTGATTCAGTGCGCAGAGTCGGGCTGTTCCATACAGGATAATCTTCCCACTCCCACCCCCTGATTTCTACCGATACAGGCTTGCCGATTACAGATTCAAGGCTTTTCAGGGCGCTGTAGTCATTCCTTAACTCTTTGGCAGCTACAAAACGCTTTTCAAAAGCAGGCATGAAGCAGCGTAAGCACAACCCCCATTAAAATGTTTGCTATATGCATTATTTTTAGTATATACGCTCCTGCACAACCATTATATAGCGCTTTGGAAGCAGGCAAGGCATGCACATCCCAAAGCGCTACGGACAGTCAAGGATTGACAAGTGCCCATTCTGCGGAAAGCAGGGAGTCACAGAAAACCCGCAGGGAGTTCCTGTCTGCCCTGCCCACAAGAGCCAAAATCTTTCTGAGCTGAAGTGCCTGTGCGGAAGCTACGTTGACATACTAAGCGGAAAGTGGGGGGCATACGCAAAATGCATGAAATGCGGCAATGTGAACCTCGGAAGGATTCTGGAAATGAACCCCCAGCAAAAGCCACAGCAGCAGAATCAGGAGGAAAAAACCTCGGAAAAGCAGCAGGAAAAAAGGGAGATAACAGTGCGCTCAGACGAGCTTGATTTTCTTTATTGAATGAGCTGCAGTGAGTTAAGCTTCCTTCTTCAAAATCTCTGAAAGAACATTGGAGTCATCAAAATACTTCAAATGGGCGGTAAGCGCATTGGCGCCCTGAATCTTCACTTCAAAATCCCTGCACTGGGGGAAAAAGCGCGATAGCCCTGAGCCAACAATGTCCCGCCTGTCATAAATGTTAATCCATACTCCCCTTATCGGAATCCTTACCTTCTCCTTCACTCTGCCGTCAACGCGAAGGCGGAACAGCGCTAGAGGCGAGCCAACAGTGAAAAAATTGTTTAGAACTATCCTACGCCTTGACATCAGCGCCTGAAACCTGCTGTCACAAAGAAGGTCAAAAGCAATTACAGAGCCGAGGCTATGGGCAACTATACTGAACTCAGCGCTCCTGTCATGTTTAAGTATTGCCAGAATCTCTGACTTAAGAGCGGAGCGCACCCTCTGGCCATTAGACGAAAGATAAAAAAGCGCATCCCCAAAGTAGCCAATCATAAGCCTCTTAAGCCGCGCAATAAGATAAGTCTCAACAGCATCCCTTATGTTAAACCTGAGCGCCAAAGCCCTTGAAGAATACCTGCAAAGAACCCTTGACAGCTCATTCTCCCTCCTTGAAACCAGAGCCTTCCAAAAAAAGGTGTGAACCCTAACGTCAGAATGCTGCAGCTCAGAAGAAACACCCTCCTCAAAAGACTTGGCAATGCTGAAAGAGGCATCCCCAATCCCATGAATGAAAATAATATAGCGCGACATGAACGCTGCTTAAAGAAAGCCGTATTAATAACTTGCTATTTCACAAACAATTGCGCAAATTCCTGCTGCGGAACATCCCTGCTTATAAGCGCCACTTCCAGAGTTCTAAGCTTGTCATAATTCAAAGGCACAGAAAGCCAATGGACAGGCATGTCAAAAACATAAAGCCTGCCATTACTGCCAATAGATTCAGGGTCTTTACCGTTACATGGTTGCAGCAAAGCTGCCGCTTCCCCTGCAAAACTGAATTCAAAAAAGTGGTCAAACTCCACAATGATGTTACCCAACTGGTCAGGCGCAAGCCTGCTCCAGACTTCAACAACATTCCTTGAAAGGTAATATTTTCCTGAAGGCGTCCTCAATGCAAGGGCAAAATCAGCTTCGTAAAACCGTTTAGTTTTTTTACTATCCCACACCTTAACAATCTCTCCGCCAATATCACTTACAT
>JACPBT010000088.1 GCA_016180145.1 Candidatus Woesearchaeota archaeon
CCACTTTCTTTTCAAGCTCCTCCCTTCCAGAAAGATTTTCATAATTTGTGAGACGATCATACCCCAGCGAATCAAAGAAAATTGAACCGATAATGCCATACACGAATGATGATGTCGGTTTACTACTTACCAAGGCATGCATCCAGTTGGGTGGTCGGCATTCATTTTTATATTTTATGCAAGCCAAGCAATTTCAAACAAGTCACATCCTTGCAACAAAGCCAAACTGCGGCTCAAAAATATCGCCGGAACGCTTCAACCGCTCAATAATCTCATCAACATCAGAAGAAGTTATACCCTTGCCCTGAGCAATGCGCTGAACATCCTCAAGAGGAATCTTCTTGCCAATCTGAGCCTCAAGCTCGCCTATAATCTCCCTAATAACATGAATGCGCTCCCTCTGAGAAGCGCCAATACCTGTGGAAATACGGTCAATATCAATCTTACCTGTTTCACGGTCAAGCCCGACCTGAAGCAAACAATACATAAGCAGCTCAATAGCCTTCCTCGCATCCTTCTTTGTAACCTTATCTGAAAGCTTTACCTTGGCATGAGCCTCAGCAAGCCTCACAAGAGCCTCAAGCTGCCTCGCAGAGATAGGAATTGCACGCGCAGCACGCTCATCACCACTCTCCCTATTCCTCATCTGAACATAAAAATCCTTAATCTCCTCAAGGGCAGAGTCAGTCAACACAGGAAAAGACTTCTGCCTCGCATAAGCAATATACTTCTTAATAAGCTCTGTAGGAATCTCAGGAACAGCAGAATCAGGATTCTGATGAAGCTGCAAAATATGACGCGCAAGCTTCTCATCACTGACAGCATCAGGAATGTCCCTGATAGGGAAAATAAGGTCAAACCTGTTAATCAAAGTAGGCGGCATATCAATCTGCTCAGCAATAATCCCATGAGGGTCAAACCTGCCGAATTTCGGATTTGCAGCGGCAAGAACAGTTGTTTTTGAGGAAAGAGTTGCCTGAATGTTTGCCTTTGCTATTGAAATTGAATTGTGCAGAACCAGATTCTGGCTGATAAAATTGTGGTTTGGCTCAACAGTAATGTCATAAGCCCACTCATACTCAGTATTTGGAACACGCTCCACCTTCACTATCTGCACGAAGCGCACATCCCCTGCAAGCAACGTATGGAGTTTTCTTATTTTTGGCAGCATAGACTCTTTTTTCTTTTCAGCAGCGCTAATTACCACCTGAAGGAGTTCGCCGTGCCGTGAATGCTCAGGCCGCTCAAAATTGCGTATGCTTGAATGGCTACACTTCATTGCCATTGCAATCTCTTTAAGCTGAAGATTCCAGCTCTTCCTTACCAGCTTTACATTTCCACTCCCAAGCATTTCAGAAGCCATTTGGAAACGCTCTTCTACAAGCTTAAGATGATGCCAACATGTCTGAGTATGCGCATCGAATATCTGCCAGATACGAATGAGGAAGAACATCCCTATCATTGTTTTTGTTGCTGCTCCGCAGCAAAAGCTTCCAGATTTTTCCCTTTCTTAAATCCATATCAGGGATTAAATCATAAAAATTCCTGTAGCTTTGCAATCCAGACACGACTACTTTATAATATTTTGCCGTCCTTGAGTTGTCTGTTTCAACATAGCTGTATATTTCCTGCTGAAGGAGCAACTGCTGCAAATCCTCAGCAAGGAAGCGTGACGATGTTGTAAATCCTGTTCTTTCCCCATCAACATACCCATCACCAAGGAAAAATCCCTGAAGAAATGCGCATTTAAGAGAATCAGCACCACTTTTGACCAACTGAGGAACCCTTTTCTCCCTCGCTTTTTTCAAAATCTCAGGAACTTCCTGCTCAAGTTTCTGATAAGAACTCTTTGAGCTCATCCTAACTGTTAAAAGCGCCATTGTCGCCTTTTGAGCTGTGGCAGCTCTAATGTGCATAAACGGCTGTTTTTCAAAGACTTCAGCCATGACCTGTTCAGCAAGCCGGCTTATTTCAGGATTAGTGTTTGAAATTCCAAATTCAGAATAGCGGTGTTTAATGCTCTTATAACTGTAACCTTCGCTGCATTGAAGACCGAGGAACAAGCCATATTTCCGCAATTTTTCATTTTCTCCAACATCAAATTCAGCTTTCACAGGTAGCCTCCTCGGAGAAGGCGCAAGCATACCCACTTTTACTTCTTCTGCCCTGCACGTAGTTATCTCCCCGTTTTTTTCAACATAAACAGGATGCTCAGGCGTTACCATTATTGAACGCCCATTGCGGTAAGTTAACCTGTAAAAAAATTCAGGAGCCTTTATCCTGTTAACCCTTGTTATCTGCACAGGATAAATGCCTGAAAAGTCAGTGGTAAGAACTTCCGGCAGAGAAGGAATTGAAAGCAATTCGCACCCAGAGCCAATTACAACTTTATCACTATGTTTTGCAAACAACCCGTCAACAAAAACGCCAATCTTTTCAGTCTTTCCATCAGCGAACATTAGCTCTGTTTCGTAATGATAACACTGCTGTTCTAGTGCCTCGTGCATGGCAGCACGGTCCTCGTCAGTCATCTTATCCATCTCATCAATTGCAACAAGCCCGTTATTGCTCAAAACAAGCGCGCCAGCCTCAAGACTCCACCCACCAAGAAATTCATCCTTAACAACAGCGGCAGTCAAACCAGCACCGGAAGAACCCTTCCCAGCAACATAACGCCCTTTAGGGGCAATGGAGCTAATCCTCTTAAGGATGGCTGACTTACCGGCACCAGGGTCGCCCACAAGAAGAATGTGGCAATCACCCCTTGACGTGCCACCATCCTTTCTCTTCTTATGAACACCGCCAAGAAGCTGCAAAAGCAAAGCCTCCTTAATCCGCTCATAGCCATGAATAGTGGGAAGCAGAGAGGCAACAAGCCGCTCATAAACCCTCGGGTCCTGAGAAAGCTCAAGAATGGCACGTTCCTCATCCTTTGAAACCTCAATCTGATAAAAATCCTCCTCTACAGCCTCAATATAATTCGCCTCAAAAAGCAAATCAAAACGCGTAGATTTCGTTCCCTTAATGAAAACAGGAACCTCCTTAAGAACGCCAACCACCACAACCCTGCTGCCCGGATTAGTCCTGCGGTCAGCAATCGGGCTGACAAGGTCCTCTTTCAAAAAAATGTTTACACGGCGAGGCTGCTCCCCGCCCCCAAGCTCATCAGGAGACTCCTCAAGAACCATGCCCTGCGCATCAACAAGCTCCTTGACCAGAAGCCTAAACTTACCCCTCCTACCGCAGCCACAACGTTCAGGCTCGCGGAACGAACTTTCAAGCTGCAAAACAGAGATGACATTGCCGCAATTCGGGCACTCAAACTTAGACGTGGTAACCTGAGGCCGAACATCAGACTTCTGGCGCACAATGCCTGTTACAGTCAGAAACTTGCCAAGATGGGCGCTCCTAAGCTCACTTATTGTAATCTTATTCGTTGAAGGAAGATTCTTAAACCTCACCCTGAAATTCTTTACATCCGAAGGAAAATCAAGAGAACTGATGGAAACCTCAGCAGCCTTAACACCATCATCCGGGGAATCAAGAACATCCTCGGCAAGCATGGAATCAAACCCGAGAAGCTCCTTAAAATCAACAACAACAAAACTCTTGCCCTTCCCTATAGCCTCAAGAACCTTCCCCTTGTAAGCCCTGCTGAAAAATTCCTCAAACCGCCTCACCTGTTCAGTAGCGTCCATTTTCGCCCAAGCCAGCACTGCCAAGAAGGGCTGCAACAAAAAAACAAAAACTCACTTCTTGACCTTTTTAAGATTTGCAATAAGTTTCTCAAGAGCAATATGAACCTCCTTCTCACTCTTGGTGCCAGTGCAAACAACCTTGCCATTGCTGAAAAGCAGAAAAGTAGCCTTGATATTGTTGTCAATAAGCTTGTAAACCAGCCCAGGAAACTGCTCAGGCTCATACTCTGTATTCCTTAGCTTCATAGTAAGGACATTAAGATTAAGGTCCATGCCAACTGTGCCGGAAGCGACTATGTTCTGTATCTTCACCTCAGGCTTAATCTTAATCTTAATCCCAATCTTCTCCAAACTCTTAATAATCTTCCTGATGCTCTCATTAACCTTATCCATGGAGCGTGCGCCAGTGCAAACAACCTTGCCACTGCTGAAAATCAAGGCAGAGGTCTTAGGCTCCTTAATCCTAATAACCAAGCCAGGAAACTGCTCAGGATTATATTCGGTATTAGACAACGTGGCAGCCATCTTCTCCAAAGGAATGTCATGCTGCAAAGAAGTGCTGACAACAATGTTAACAACCCTTATGTCACGCTTCATCAAACCTCACCCCCCCTTTTTAAAGGGGAGAAGCACTCTATTTATAAATACTCCTGTCCTTAAACCAGCATTTTCAAAAGAGGTAACCCCCTCATTTCCTGTGGAAAAATGGCGCTATAGAGCCTGAAAGCCCAATTTTTGCCACTTTTCTGCCTTCAGAGCTTTAAAATGCCATTTGCTTATAAACCCTACGCACCCAAGTCCAGTGTCCAGTGGGGTATATGCTGCGGATTTACACAATTTTTTTAAAACACGGATACCTGTCTTTTTGCATGAAAGGACTTGAAATTATACAACACAAACCACGCCACGAAGACGAAAGAGGAAACACCTTCGGCTACATAGCCGAGAAGAAGATAAAAGAGATACTTATTGTAAGGCGGAAAAAGGGGACATACAGCGGCAACCACTACCACACAGGCTCAGACCCCACAAGAAACCCGGAAATACAATACATAATATCAGGCAGACTGAACTTTATTGCAAAAAACCTTGACACCAACGAAGAAGAATCGCACATTTTAGGCCCTGACACTGAAATAAGAATCCACCCAAGAGTATTCCACCGCCTTGAAATGCTTGAAGACACAATCTTCGC
>JACPBT010000029.1 GCA_016180145.1 Candidatus Woesearchaeota archaeon
TTAACCTTTGCATTATAAAGGTTCTTCGCAGAATAATACATGTTTTGGACATCAACATAAACGCCAACGCGCTGCTCAAAATGCTGCGAAGTCATTAAAATGAAAAATGGAGAACAGATATATAAAGTTAACTTAATGCTGCAATAATCACCCAAAATCAATAAGCTCCTCAATATCACGTTTCTTTTCAATGTTAAGGCTTACTTCCAAACCGTAATGCGTTGGCTTTGAAAGCAGAATACTCTCCTTCAGCAGCTCCTCAATCGCTTTTTTAACATTTTTGCCAGACCTGAGTTCGTTTGACAAACCTTTCGGAAGATTATGAATGCTGGTATGCTTATGCATCCAAACTTTCTGCCTGTAAAGCTTCCTGATAATAAACCGTTTAATAACCAAAACTTCATCCATAACAGACTCCAAAACGGAGCACTCATATTTATAGTTATTGTTTTAAGAGCCATGCTTATTAAAATAGAAACTTTTAAATACTTGATAGGTGGTTGATATGTATGGAAGAGAGAGGGAGAGAGAGAGACACCCCATCACACAAAAAACAACAAAAACGGTAGCTTAAATAGTAAATAAACAGCAGTAAACGAGTATGTTCCTGCTGTGATGTTGATAAAATTGGAGTTTAGAACAAAAATGGAAACTGAAGAAGGCGACAGCGTATTTGTTGAATATTTTGGAAACTACCCGCTCATAAGGATACTTGATTTTCTGATATTGGGAAGGGAAATGGACTATAGCATGACAGAAATAGCACAGAACTCTTGTGTCGGGTGGACATCCTTTTCAGAGATATGGCCTAAACTGATAAGCAAAGAGGTTGTTATTTTCACAAGAAAAGTAGGCAACGCAAAGCTATACAAGCTAAACACAAACAACCAATGGGTCAAAGAACTGATAAGAATTGATAAAGTAATGACCAAGCAGGAAACTGAAAAAATGCTTGGAAAGAAAATATACGTTTAAGAACTGTGCTTTTTATTCAGCTTCTGCAAGTTAATCTGGATAATGTAACGTATTGGCCGTCAGACTCAGCAATCAGGACACAGCATTTAAATAAGCTGCGAGAATCCTCAAAAGCATGGCAAAAATGATGTTCTGGCCTGTTGAAGCGGCTTATAAAGTGGTTGAAGGCAGGGCAGTGGTGGAGCTTTACGGAAAAAGCAGGAATGGGCAGGTGTGCGTGCAGGCAGCAGGCTTTGAGCCATACTTCTGGGCGCTTGAAGGCGAGTCCTCTGATGAAAGGATAACAAGGATTGAGGAGCACACAAAAAAGTTTCTCGGGAAAGAAGTCAGGGCAAAAAAAGTATTTGTAAAGCTCCCGTCAGATGTGCCTTTGGTGAGGGAGAAATTCAGGGCGCTTGAGGCAGACATACCATTCACGCGAAGATTCCTTATAGACAGGAAAATAACGCCGCTTACATGCTGCGAGGTTGAAGGGGAGGTTGCAGGCGGCAGTTACAAAGTGGAAGTGATAAGGGCAGCCGGAATAATGCCTGCCGAAGAGGAAATGCCTGCTCTGAGAATACTTGCCATTGACATAGAAACGCACACGAAAATGGGCAAGGAGATACTGCCGGAAAACGACCCCATAATAATGGCAGCACTATACGGGGAAGGGCTCAGGAAAGTGCTTACGTGGAAGCACTTTGACGCAAAACTTGACTACCTTGAAGTCCTGAATAGCGAAGTTGAGCTTATAGAACGCCTCGGCCAGCTTATCGAAGGCTACAAGCCGGACATAATAACCGGATACTTCTCTGACGGCTTTGATTTGCCATACATAAAGGCAAGGGCTGACAAGTATAAAGTGCAGTTGAAAGCAGGTCTGGACAATTCGCCGATAAGAATGAAAAAAGGGCAAACGCCTGTGGCAGAAATTACAGGCATAAGCCACATAGACATATTCAAGTTCGTAAAAAGGATATTCCGTGCAACAATGGCAAGTTTCAGGCTGAATGAGGTGGCAAAAGAGTTGCTGAACGAGGAAAAGGTTGATGTGAAGCTGGACAACCTGTTTAATGCGTGGAATGAACAAAACGGAGAGCTTGAAAAATTTGCAGAATACAACATGCAGGATGCAAAATTAACTTACAAGCTATGCACAAAATTGATGCCAAACATCATTGAACTGACAAAGATGACAGGGCTGGCGCCGTCAGACGCAAGCAGAATGAGCTTTTCGCAGCTTGTAGAGTGGTATCTTATAAAAGAGGCGCAGGAATTCAATGAGCTTGCGCCAAACAAGCCGGAATACAGGGAGGAGCGTGCAAGGCGGGCTGAAAGTTACGAAGGAGGGTATGTCCACGAGCCAACGCCCGGGCTTTACAGGGATGTGGCGGTGTTTGACTTCAGAAGCCTTTATCCCACTGTAATATCAGCGCACAACATATCGCCGGATACGATAATATACGGAAAAGACAGCGAAGACGGGGTCCTGAAGGGGTTAAGCTTCAGCAGCAGCAAAAAAGGGTTCATAGCAGCAGTAATAGAAAATGTGATACAAAGAAGGCTGAGGATAAAGGAACTTGCAAAGAACAGCAATGACAGGATGCTTGAGGCAAGGCAGCAGGCGCTCAAAACAATAGCAAACTCAATCTACGGGTATTACGGATTCTTCGGGGCAAGGTGGTATAACATAGACTGCGCAAAAGCAATAACCGCATACGGAAGGCACCACATAAAGCAGGTAATAAGCGAGGCAAAAGAAGCGAATTTAAGCGTGCTATACTCGGATACTGACAGCATATTCATCGCACTAAACGGAAAAAGCATTGAGGAAGTGCTTGAATTCGTAAAACATGTTAACGAGAAACTGCCCGGGATAATGGGGCTGGAATACGAGGGGCTTTACAAGTCAGGAATATTCGTGGCAACAAAAGGGACAGAAACAGGGGCAAAGAAAAAATACGCCCTCTTGGGGGGAGATGGGCGGATGAAAATAAGGGGCTTTGAAACTGTAAGGCGCAATCTTTCGCAGATAGCAAAAGAAACGCAGGAAAAAGCCCTTGAGATGATACTCAACAGCCTTCCAAAAGAAGAAGTGGCTGCATACATTAAAAACGCGGTAAATTTGCTGAGAACCAAAAAGATACCTTTAGACAAAGTCATGATAAGAACACAGATTTCAAGGGAGCTGCGCAGCTACGAAAACACGCCGCCCCACGTGGCAATAGCAATCAGAATGCAGGAGCGCGGGGAGAAAATAGGGGCAGGGACAACAGTAAGCTACATTGTAACTGAAGGGAAAGGCGCAATAAGGGACAGGGCCAGGCTGCCCGAGGAAGTCAAAGATGGTGAGTATGATGCAGAGTACTACATAACAAATCAGGTAATTCCGGCTGTTGAAAGGCTCCTTGAAGTTATTGGCTGCACAAAAGAGGAAATAACAGAAACATACCGGCAGAAAAAACTGGAGAGCTATTTTGGGTGACAGGATGGCCACTTACTCTGAAGCAATGGATTACATCAACAGTCTTGAATTCTTCGGGATAAAGCTCGGTC
>JACPBT010000076.1 GCA_016180145.1 Candidatus Woesearchaeota archaeon
TCATATATCTGCTTCAAACATTCAGAACTGGACCTTGACTGGGATTTCCTAGAAACCATCAGACTAAAGAGAAATGCAATCAATTACAGAGGGCAATTATTGAAACATGAAGACTGGAAATCATTGAAATTAAAATTTGAATTGCATGTAAACGCATTAAGAACGGAGATTGAAAAGAAACTGGACGAAAAATAAAGTAACGCTGAGCAAAAGCGATTAATAATATGTCCTAAAGATAGGACGATTTCTATCAGTAACAGGCTCAGTAGTTTGGCTAACTTTCGGGACAAGAGCAGTCACGTATACCTTCTATGTTTAGAACCTTTCAGAATGAGTCGGAGAAGCAGTAGGAAGGGTAGTAGGCGGTACCCGATTATGGTAGCCAGTAGAAGCGGCAGGAGGCTTATCCTTTTTCCTTTCATCAACTTTCGGGACAAGGGCAGTTCCGCTCATGGCATGAGCCCTGTCCGTAGTCCCATTAGTATATAGGTATGTAATCAGATTTACAACGACTTTTGTCCCTTCCGGACAGGTTTCAGCAATACGTTCAATAAGAGAAGACTCAAAAAGGCGTCATTTCCTCATTGACATGCACGCCAACCAAATTATAGTCGTTAGGCTTTCTGTCTTGAGATGCCACATAATCGCCAAAAGTTACAGTTAATATTCTTTCCAGTGGAATTGCCATTTTTTCCTCCCATGCATAGAGGTAAAGCCGCCACTATTTAAATCTTTCTACTTTTACCACTTTATAGGGAGTAAACTTCTGTTGAGCAGCTGTTGCAGTTATTTCCTTCTCTTTCGCCTTCCGGCATGCTCATGCCAGTGGTGTCTGCCTGTAGGCATCTCAAAGAAGTGCAGCACCCTGAGAAACCTTGGGAACCTGCTCAATGCCCTGAAAACCCTCATTGCGCGTGCTGCACGGCTGCCCCTGCCTGCATCCTTAACAATGCTGCCTGCCTCTCTCTCAAGCTTCTCAACCTCTGGCACCTCATGGGCAATGGTTTGGCTTCTTTCAACAAGCTCGTTCAGTCCGAAGAATTCTGTGAAGCGGAAGACAAGGAAAAATGGGATTGTTGCAATGATTTCAATCCAGTATTTGCGCAGGAACAGTGGAATCTTTCTTACCCTGTTGAACTTGAATGCAAGGTCTACAGCAAAAACAGAGATGAGGAGAATGTCAAAATAATCTGCATACTTGTGGTATGGCTCAAATCGGCTGCTGAAGAAAAGCTCTCCGATTATGACAACGAAAAGCACGGCAAGGAGTGGTCCGATGGAAGCGTCAACCAGCTTCTCAACCTTGTGCAGAAGGATATGCATGCCTATTCAATTAAAAAATGGGGATTTAAAGCTTTTGATAGAATCCTGTTATCGCCTTTTGAGGTATTCATTTATGCGTGCAACAGTTTTGCTGTGGAAAGAATCTGTAATTTCACACATCTTCTTTTTTATGATTTTTTCGTTGATTGTGAACAGCCTGTGCGGCTTTACCCAGCTTCTGAAAGGCAGCGTGCCATTTTCAAATTCGTCATTGCTTATAATGATTCCATCCTCTGAGCGTTGGCTTGTGATGAGACAGCATATTCTGTCTTGTGAACGGTTAATCAATGAATTTGATACTATAAGAGCTGGGCGTTGCTTTGAGCCGGTAAGGTCTGAGTACGGAAACGGGATAAGGACTATGTCCTTCTGCTCATACATTGTCCCACCGCTCATCTGCTTTGTTGTCCCATTCCTTCCTTAGAGTTTCCTCTGAGGCAAGCATGGTGAGGATGCTTTCTCCGGCGGAGTGTTTTTCAAGCTGTTCAAGCTCGCCCAGCCGGTTCTTTATTGCTTTTCGCACAAACTCACTCCACCGGATTTCAGAATGTCTTCGCATTTGCCTGTAGACTGACTCCTCAATAGACAGTGTTATATTTGTCATAGGAAAGAATAAGTGAGCGCACTTATTTAAACTTTTCGCAATACTCAGTCAATAAAGTCTTTCTTTCTTATCTTCTCTGGAAGGTAGGTGTCAGAAATGAATGTGATTCCCTTGCTGGAGAGCGCCTGGATTTCAACCTTGCTTCCGAATTCTTTCATCATCTTAAACTGTCTCTGCCATGCCTTGTTGCCTTTGAACCAGTCGTAATCAGCTATCTGCTTCAGCCGTGCAATGTCAACATCCTTCATCTTGATAAAGTGCTTCTTCAGGTCATAGTTGATTATGTCGTCTGCGCTTATTCCGAGAAACCTGACGTCAGGTATTGCGAGGGATTCTGCCATGTGCGCCAATCCTATTGAGCCGAATTTCAGGACGCTGTAGATGTAAATACCATAGCTGTCAAAGTCTGTAAGGACGTATATTGGCAGTTTGTGTTCTGTATGCAGCCTTTGGAGGAGTCTCCTCACGCCTCTTGTAGTTTGCCCTTGTGAGCTCATTATTATGCAGTTCTGCTTTTCCCAGAATTTGTCCTCATGAAGGCGCTCCCAGACAGCAGCTTTCTCCATGTAAATGACATATTGTCCTGTAACTTTCTTGAATTCAATTTCTTCTACATTGCTTGGTATGCTCCACCCTCCTGAGCCAAGCTTGCCCCAGTCAATGACATCTCCTTTGTCCTCAATAACAACCCTGCCTGCAACAGAACCCATCTTGTTTGCGTTCATGTTCAGCTGCTCGCGGCTGAGGTCTGTTATAAGCTCAAGGTCCTCTATTGAGTTGTCGGTTTCTGATTGTTCGTCAACAATGTTTATGCTCGTATTCGGGATTGTGCGCTTGGCCATGTAATAAACATCTCTGAGGCTTGCATGCTTGCCTGCGTCAAGCAGGGACTTTGCGAGTTTGGCTATCTCAATGGTCTGCACGAATTTCCGCACATGCCCTACATTGAAGAAAAACCGTTTCGCCTTCTTGCTGCCGAGGACAAGTGTTTTTGCCTTTGTATCAAAGCTTATGTTGCTCAGCGAGCGGACAGGGACTTCTATGCCGGGGTTTGAGCCTTTTTCTATTTCACCCACCAGCCTCCTGCCGAGTTGGGTAATTTTATCCGTTGCTTCTGCCTTTTCTTTTTTTGTCATTTTACGCTCACTTCAGCTTCCTCTGCTGCTCTTTTTTAACAGCTTTTTTCTTTACAGGAGTTTCGGCAGAGTCTTCCGGTGCTGCTGTGTCGTCTTCAGGTTCTGGGATTTTCATGTCAAGCTGCGCCTGAATCTCATCCTTTTTCAGCGTTGAGTTCAGCTTTTCAATAAGCGCTGCCTTGGGAACAGATGCAATGTTGGATAGCGAGTCTGCAACCTCCGGGATATAGCGCTCAAAAAGGTTTGCGCGCTCAAGCTGCTGGTGAATCCTGACTTTTTTATTTACATAAATCCCGAGCTTCCTTCCGCACTCCTGTAGGGCAAGCTTTATTTCTCTCATAATTTCAGGATAATGCGCAATGGCCTCCTTTGCCTCTGAAGTGAAAGGCACCCACACAGAAGCCATGTGCACAACAATTACTGCAGGTCCGGCAGGGATTGAACTGCCTGACTGCTGAAGCCCGTAAGGCTTCCAGTTCGTGTCAGTAACAGACTCTGTTGTGGCGCAGGCGCCCTGCTGGTAAAGTAGTGGGACACGATTTGCAAACCTCATCAGGATTACAGGCGAATCCCCGGGAAGTTTGCCGCCGTATGCTATTGCGCATTCAACAATAAAAGGGTTGCCCCTGTAAACAGAGGCCGGCCTTGAAGTTGAGCAGTAAAACTCGGCCTCAACCTCTTTGCGCAGCCCTTTCTCAATAAGCTCCTCGCCAATCGGGGAGATGCAGTCGGCCGGGGGGGCGATTATCTTTGTCTTTGATATGCCCTCAATAAGCTTCTCAGCCTGTTCACGGCTCACCTCAGCAGGTTTCATTGAAGGGAGAAGCGGGGAATTTTCGCAAATCTCCTTCGCAGTTCCGGCGCCAACTCTTGAAAACTCAGACATGAGGAAAGACTGTAATGTTCTTGCAGGAGTTGCATCAAGCATCCTCATAAGCAGTCCAATCTCAATGCCGTATGGGTGGGGCTTTATCTCCTTTGGATGCGGGGGAAGCGTTTCGGCAGCCCTCGCATAGACGACCTGCTCTGCTTTGGGATTGGTGTAAGTCAGGGTAACATGGGGGTTGATTACTGCTGTCTGCCTTACGTATTCGTCAACAGACTGGGGTCCTTTTAGATACTCAGCCTCAAGGGTAAGCTCAATCCTTGTTCCGGAATCCTTCTTCCACTCAATGACCTCCTCTTTCATAATCACAGGGGTGTTAGTCTTAACGTCAATGTAAAGCTCATAATAATGGGCAGGGTCTTTTGGGGAAATCTTTGAGGTAATTTTAACAGGCTTGCCGGTGGTAAGCTGGGCATATAGAACTGCTGCGCTTATTCCGATGCCCTGCTGTCCGCGCGATTGTGACAGTTTGAAAAACTTGCTGCCGTAAAGAAGCTTGGCAAAAACCTTGGGAATCTGAACTTTTACAATGCCTGGGCCGTTGTCTTCAACAACAACATTATACCTGAACTCACTGAGCTGGTTAATCTCAACATTAACGTCAGGAAGAATCCTTGCCTCCTCGCACGCATCCAGCGAATTGTCAACAGCCTCCTTGATAGTCGTAAGTAGCGCTTTTCTTTTGTTGTCAAAGCCAAGCAGATGCCTGTTCTTCTCAAAAAACTCTGCAATGGATATTTCACGCTGCTTTTTCGCAAGCTCCTGAGCTATAACCATGCAAAAAACCTATTTATGAGTTATATAAAAGTTTATTGGTATAGCAAATCACGTTAATAATCATAGCTTTGCTCTATATGAAACGTGATTTGCTTATTAGGAAATAACCTTACAAGTGTTTTTGAAGTTACGAAAATTAAGGTTATTTTAGTTGAGGACAATAGTTTCGCATATTAATTTTCCTCAACTGAAGTTTGGAAGACATAACATTGATATGCCTTACTTATGTCCTCCATTATTTCCTATAGCTTGTTGAACTCCTGCAGCAAAACGAATTAGCACAATATTTATATATGAGTATAGTTTTTAGTATACTGGTTTATGGTTTCAGGAAAAAAAAAGCTTGCGGACGTAATGGATTCCCTTGAATATGAAGAGCTTATAAGCCTCCAGAAGGATTTGTTTAATGGTGGTGTGGCAATCAGGCAGCTTGTCAACAACAAGCTGAGGGAGATTTCTGCAGTTGAATCAAGGGTATGCGCTACATGCGGCGCACAGATAAACCTTATGGTTTCAAACGAACTGAGCCTCATATTCGGCAGCTCTGAAGCAAAGCGCCGCGTTTCATTCTGTGCAATAGACTGCATGGAATACTTCACAAGAACGCTCAAAGGGCTGGTTTCAAAAGAGGTGGAGAGCCATGTCAGGCAGAGCCAGTAGAAAACTATATTAAAGAGTCGGACTTATCCTTGTCTATGGCAGAATATTCTTATGAGATGAAAATACCCGCTTCAAGGGTCGCTGTCCTGATTGGCACAGGTGGCTCAACAAAGAAAAGGATAGAGGAGGAGACCAAGACACGAGTGGCAGTTGACTCTAAGGAAGGCGATGTCTTTCTTGCAGGAGAGGACGGGCTGGGGCTATACACCGCGCGCGAAGTGATAACCGCTATAGGCAGGGGGTTCAATCCGGAAATTGCGCTGCAGCTTCTGAAACCGGACTATACATTTGAGCAGCTTTCGCTAAACGACCTTGCAAAAACGAAAAACCATCTTCTGAGGATAAAAGGCAGGGTAATTGGGAAGGAGGGCAAGGCGCGCGAGCTGATGGAAGAGCTTACAGGATGCAGCATATCTGTATTTGGAAAGACCATATCCATAATAGGCAAAGTGGATGCTGCTGTTATTTGCAGGAAAGCTGTAGAAAAGCTCATAGGTGGCTCGCAGCATTCAACAGTTTACAGGATGCTTGAAAAGCAGAGGCATGACATAAAGAGAAGGCAGATTCTTGGGGACTAATCATTGTTTGCTTAGAACGCTGCTGTAGCTGCTGCTGTCGCAAATCTTAACTTGCCGTTACCCCAAATGCAAAACTATATTAACCAAAATTCTGGAGAAAGCGCTGATGGACAGTTATCACGACATTTCGCCTGAAGCATCTCTCAGGCAGTTGCATAAAGGAATCTCGGCATTGGCAATATTCCTAAGGCAGTTCAAGAGCTTCCTTGTCTGGATACTTCTCATTGCAACAGCTATGTCAGCATTCATAGGGGATATAGCTGAAAGCATTGTAATAGTTTCAATTCTGGTGATAAACGCAGTAATCGGCTTTGCGCAGGAATACCGGGCAGAAAAGGCTATAGAAGCCCTGAAGAAGCTTGCAGGCGTAAAGGCAGATGTTCTGCGCGACGGGCAGAGAATCCAAATAGACGCAAAGCAGCTTGTTCCGGGGGATGTTGTATTTATTGAAACAGGGGATAAGATAGCTGCAGATTACAGGCTGCTTGAGGCCTCAAATCTTGAAGTGCAGGAAAGCTCGCTTACCGGTGAATCAACCCCTGTAAAGAAAAGCATAGAACCTGTAAAAAAGGATGCTGCAATAGCGGACAGGAGCTGCATGGCATTCTCAGGCACAACAATCACAAGAGGCAGGGCGAAAGCGCTTGTGACAGCTACAGGGATGCAGACGGAAATAGGCAGGATTGCAAGGCTTATAGAGGAAACTGTGCAGGAACTAACTCCCCTCCAGAAAAGGCTGGACAAATTCGGAAAGCAGATAGGAATTGTGACAATTGCCATAGCGTCAGTGATATTTGCCATTACCGTATTCAAGGGCGGGAATGTCCTTGAAATGCTTGAAACCGCGGTGAGCCTTGCGGTCGCAGCAGTGCCTGAAGGGCTGCCTGCTGTTGTAGCGCTTTCCCTCGCTATCGGAGTCCAGAGAATGATAAAGAGAAACGCGCTCATAAGAAAACTGCCGTCAGTTGAAACGCTCGGCTCAACAACTGTGATAGCAACGGACAAGACAGGGACTCTTACCCTTGATAAAATGACTGTAAGGAGGATTTACGTGTCCGGGAAAACAACTGAAATTGGTGGCGAATCTGCAGAAGAAAAGCTCCTTGCAGGGGATGATGAAAAACTCCTTCTGAGGATAGGGGCTTTGTGCAATGACTCTGCCCTGACTAAAGGCAGTTCTGTAGGAGACCCGACTGAAACTGCACTGCTTGTATCCGCGGCAAAAGCCGGGCTCAGGAAGGAAGAGCTGGATGCAAGGTTCAGGAGGATTGATGAAATACCGTTTGACTCTGAAAGAAAGCGGATGGCAACGATACATCAGGTGGGTGATAAAAAAATAATGTATGTGAAGGGAGCTGTAGACGTAATGCTGAAACTCTGCGACAGGGTGCAGAAGAACGGAAAGGCTGTAAAGCTCTCGGCAGATGAATGCAGGAGAATAGAGCAGGTTAACGAGTCATTTGCGTCAGAAGCCCTGAGGGTTCTCGGATTCGCCTACAAAGTAGTCTCTGGAAAAGACAAAAGCGAAAAAAACCTGATATTTGTCGGGCTTCAGGCAATGATTGACCCGCCAAGGCCTGAGGCAAAGCTTGCCATAGAAAAATGCAGGCAGGCAGGCATAAGGGTCATAATGATAACGGGTGACCACAAATCAACAGCATCTGCGATAGCAAAATACCTCGGCATTGAAGGCAGGGCGGTCACCGGAGAAGAGCTTGACAGGATAAAAAACCTTGAAGAATGCGTAGGGGACATTGGCGTATACGCAAGGGTCAACCCTGAGCATAAGATTAGGATTATATCAGCTCTGAAAAAGCTGAAGCACATAGCGGCAATGACCGGTGATGGCGTGAATGATGCGCCTGCGCTCAAAAAAGCGGACATAGGAATAGCGATGGGCATAACAGGGACAGATGTCGCAAAAGAAGCGTCTAACATGATACTTACTGACGACAACTTTGCATCTATAGTCAACGCAGTTGAAGAAGGGCGCGGTGTATACGAAAACATAAAGAAATTCATATACTCATTGATATCGACTAACATGGCAGAAGTGCTGATAGTATTCGTTGCAATACTTCTCGGGCTTAAGCTGCCGCTTCTTGCAATACAGCTTCTCTGGATAAACCTGCTGACAGACGGGCTTCCTGCTATAGCCCTCGGGCTTGAGCCGATATCAAAGAGTGTTATGGCAAAAAAGCCAAGGAAGCCTGGTGAGGGCATACTCACAAAAGCGATGGTGATAAGACTTCTGGTAAACGGAGCCTTCGTAACTGCGGGAACTCTCGGTTTCTACATCTGGGCGCTCTACAAAGCAGGATGGGCATGGGGGATGGAACTGTCAAACGACAGCCCGATTTACATTTACGCATTGACAGTCACGTTCACAGCGCTTGTGTTTTTTGAAATGTTCACAGCCATAACCGCAAAATCATCGGATAAAAACATATTCCAGATTCCGCTTTTTAACAACAAATTCCTGCTGTTTTCAATAGGCCTGTCGCTATTTCTCATACTTGCGGTAGTTTACACCCCGCTCAACGCCTACTTCAAAACAACGCCTCTTGAATTAAAAGACTTGGCCATAATACTGGCTGTGACATCGTCACTTTTCCTTGTGGACATGGTGCAGAAATTCTTTGCAAACAGGGCAGCAACAGATTAATAAAGAATCCTCAGATACCCTGCAGGATATGGGAAGCAGTCTTTACAGTGAAATAGAAAAAGCGATAAGAAGGCAAAAGCCATCCGCCGAGGCTCTGGAAAAGCTGAAAATAAGGCTCAGCAGGAAATACGGCGCAGAAAAAATACCTTCCAACATAGAAATATTTCTAAACGCCAAAAAAGGCGGCAGGCTCAACATAATGACAAAGCCTACTCGCACATTGTCAGGAATTGCCAGCATCTCAATAATGTCCAATCCATATGGCTGCCCTCATGGAAAATGCACTTTCTGCCCCGGCGGCCCAAAATCTGCATTTGGGGACGTGCCGCAAAGCTACACAGGGAAAGAGCCTGCCGCAATGAGAGCAATAAGGAACGGCTTTGACCCTTATCTGCAGGTCTTCTCAAGGCTTGAGCAGTATGCAGTCCTCGGACAGGCGTTTGATAAGGTTGAACTCATAATACAGGGCGGCACATTTCCAAGCATGCCGGCAGAATATCAGGAAGAGTTTATATCAAACGCTTACAGGGCAATGAATGACTTCTCGCGGCAGTTTATTGGAAGAAATGGCATCCGCATCCAAAAATTCAAAAAATTCTTTGAGCTTCCAGGGGATTACAAAAACGAGGCAAGGGTAAGAAAAGTAAAAGAAAAAATAGTCTCCTTGAAAAACAAAAAAAATACGAGCCTTGACAGCGAAAAGAAACGGAATGAAACCGCAGCCGTAAGGTGCATAGGGCTAACCATAGAAACAAAGCCGGACTGGGGGCTGCTCAAGGAAGGGAACAGGATGCTCAGGCTCGGATGCACAAGGGTTGAGCTTGGGGTGCAGTCAGTCTACGAAGCGCCGCTAAAGCTCACAAACAGGGGGCACACCCTTAAAGATACGATAGAATCTATTAGAACACTGAAAGACCTTGGCTTCAAGATAAACGCCCACTACATGCTCGGGCTGCCTGGCGTAAAAAGGGAAAAGGAGCTTGCAGGGCTGAAAGAATTGTTTGAAAACCCTCGCTTTAAGCCTGACATGCTGAAAATATATCCGCTGCTTGTCATAAAAGGAACACCGCTATATCTTCAATGGAAAAAGGGGCAATACAAGCCAATATCAACAGAGGAAGCCGCAGAGATAATAGCAGAGGCAAAAAGGTTCTTCCCAAAATGGGTGAGGGTAATGAGGGTTAACAGGGATATACCAACTCATGTAACCTCAGCAGGCATTGACCGCACAAACCTTAGGCAGTATGTTCTGAAAATCCAGCAGCAGAAAGGCATAAAATGCAATTGCATAAGATGCCGCGAGATTGGAAGAAAGGGCTGGAGCGGCAAAAGTGAAATAACCGCAACAGAGTATGATGCGTCAGAAGGTAAAGAATTTTTCATAGCCGCAGAAGACCCTGTAAACGATGCCATAATAGGATTCTGCAGGCTTCGCTTTCCATCCCTGCAACTGAGAAGAGAAATAACTCAAGCAACAGCCATAATCAGGGAGCTGCACGTATACGCTCCGGCAGTGGCAATAGGAAAAAAAGCTGAAAAAGCAAAGATGCAGCACAGGGGCTTTGGAAAAGAGCTTATGAGCAAAGCAGAAGAAATTGCAAAAAAGCACGGAATGAAAAAAATGCTCGTCATTTCAGGAATCGGGGCAAAGGAATACTACAAAAAGCTCGGCTACGGCTATGACGGGCCGTATATGGGGAAAAAGCTGTGAATGCCATGCTTGCATAAAAGATTGGAAAAGTATTTAAGAAACAGCTTTTCATTCTAAAATTATGGATTTGCAGAGTAAAATAAATAAAATACTTGGTCCTGGCAATGGGAGTAGCAAAGAACGGATGGCAGCCGTTAAAAAGTGGGCAGATTACGTAAGAACTCATCCTGCTCGCGACTGGAGTAGAATTCAGAACAGACTTATTAACAAGGCGCTTAAAAAAGTGAAAGCTTTGAAGCTCACCCCACGGCAATACCTTGAAATTAAGGGCGAGCCGTGTACGCGTTAGCTCTCTAAGATGTGAGTTTTGTGAGGATTTCTGCAAGAAATCTCGGGCTGATGTAATAGCTTGCTTTTACAAGCTGCCTTATTAATTCAACAGCCTGTTTTTTATTTATAATTTTCTGTTCAGCAGCCATAAAAATTACAGTTGTTGTCCTCAGGAAGCCTATGCCAAGCGCCCTGGCGGCAGTTATTGCTGCTGCATCATCAATTAAAAGATTATCATTTTTTTCCTTTGCAAGGCTGAGTGCCGAATCCTCACCTTTGCCAAGTCCCAGCCAAACCATTTGTTTGGGATTGGAAACCCTTATCCACCCTTCGCTAAAGGCGTCTGCTATCAAAGAATGCCCCGGCTTTCCTTCAACCAGAACCTCGTCCTTGACAGCATCTGTTACGGTGACATCGCCGAACAGCGTTTTCAGGAGCTGCAACTGACCGATTTTCGCCAGGCAGATTAAGGGCGTTGAGTTTGAAATCATTTGAGCAGCTTCAAGTCCCTTTCAAGGTCTTCCTCAGAATAGCCTGTCCAGTCAATATTTCTTTGCTTAAGCAGGTCAAGCATTTCCCATAGGTTCATGCCGCACACTTCGGCAGCTTTTCCCACAGAGATTTTATGATTGGCCAGATTATCCATAGCCGCATTTATTCGTTCCTGCTGCAATGCGCTCACGAGCAGCCTCCTGACTGCTTCGCTCCTGTCGGACTGCCATTTCTTCTCAACGCCGGACAGCTCTTTTAAAATGTCCTTGCCCAGCCTTACCGATATTGTAGTTGCCATCGTATTCAATATAATATTTTGTATACTATTTAAAGATTGCGTTTTTGGTGAGCTATTTTTTCACGGCCATTTCCACCAGCCTCTCAAAATGCTTCTTGTAAGCGGCAATTACGACAAGCCATATATGGGTAAGAACTTGTGAATTCACCACACTTCAACCATAAGGTCTGGTATTCTGCCGAAATCGCTGATATTCCTTGTAACCAGCATGCAATTATTTGATTTGCAGATGCTTGCTATCATCAAATCAACTTCTTGGGTTTTCATACCTTTCTTTTCAAGAAAGGCTGCATCACGCCCGAAAATCAGGCAGCTTAATTTATCCTGCTCAAGTAAATCAACAATTCCCAAAAGGGAATTAATCTGTCCGATGCTCTTTTCCTGCATTGAAGACAAAAAAGTGCCGCGATATAATTCGCAAAGGGTGAGCGTTGTGATTGCAAATTCAGCTCCGGCTTTTTGCAATTTCTCAAGTTTGGCTCTTAGGGTGGCATCTTTGCCTCTGAAAACGGCTATGACTATATCTGTGTCAAGGCAGTGCATCATAAATCCGCCTTCCTCAATTTAAACCTCTTTCGTTCAGCGTAAATTTTCTTTTCTATTCTATCAAGCTCCTTAACACCGCCAGCCCAGCCGCCCCAAAGCTCTATTATGCTCTTCTTTTTAGCAGAAGACGCCAGTCCCCGGACTACCTCAGAAAAGGACTCCCCCTCCTTCTTTAGCATCTTGAGGGTATTGTATGCATCATCCGAAAGCGAAATAACCCGTGTCACAGAAAAATGCATGCATGCATGCATATATAAATTTTACGCCTCACGCCTCTTAGCCATGCCCCACAGCCTCTCAAAATGCTTCTTGTAAGCGTTAATTGCTTCCTTGTTTTTGTTGACGATAACTTTGAAGCTGCCTTCGGTGTAAATGAATGTTGCCATCAGGTTGTCTGAAACTGTAACGCAGGCAGGGCCGCAAATGTCAGGGCTGAGAAATTTCACGTG
The DNA here is from genome assembly GCA_016180145.1 of Candidatus Woesearchaeota archaeon. GTDB lineage: Archaea > Nanobdellota > Nanobdellia > Woesearchaeales > UBA10216 > JACPBT01. The sequence continues at coordinate 12,396 of JACPBT010000076.1, forward strand.
GAATTTTTTCCATTGCTCAATTCTCCTGTTAAAGTAAGCTACCGATTTATAATCATCGTAAGAGATAAGGCGGGCAGAAACATTATTCTTAAGGCGCACCTCATGCCACTTGTTGCTTAGCTTTGTCCCGTAAACCTGAGCCAAAGCCCACGAGTAGCCTACACCAAGAAAATAGCCGTTCCTGTCGGCAATAAGCTCATAAAAAGCCTTCACTATCCCGTCAACACCGGAATAAATTTTAACCTCTCTGTTCCAGATTGTGTTGAAAAAAGCAATGTTGTTTTTTGCGATTTCCCTGCTTTCAATCAAAATTGCAACAGGAACATCAGACCAGAACGCAATGACAACCTTGTTGCCAAAGGTAAATGTGGTAATGCCTGCCTTTTCTTCTTCAGGCAATTCCTCAACTTCCGCATAAGCAAGTCTTATGGATTCAACTTTTTCAGGAGTAAGAAACTTGACAGAAACCTTCTCCCTCTCCCTTCTCTTGTTCCACAGCTCAAAACCCTGCGCCATTACATCCATGAATTTCAAAAGAGAGCCGTGCATGAATACCTGCTTTTTCTCTTTCAGGATAAGGTTCAAAGCCGTCTGAACGCCTTTCCTTGAAGAGAACACAGTAACCTTTGGAGCAGCAGTTTCCACAGTCCTGAGCGCCTCAAGCTCAGGAAGAACTGCAATGAGCTGCGTTTCTCTCTCTTTAAGCAACGAAAGGAACTGGCTTGGCTCGGCAGCCTTGAAGTATTTTTTTCTGTCTTTGACTATGTGGCTCACCAAGCCAATATTCACAAGCTTTGCCAACCGGTCATAGGTAAATGTCCTGTTCGTGGCAGTCTTTCTTGCCAGTTCGCTTGCAGTCGCATCTCCAATGGAAAGCAGCGTTGTGTAAAGCTTAACCTCTGCCTCTGTCAGGCCAAGCTGCTGCAAAACCTGCTCCTTATTCATGTCGTTTTATAATAAGACAACATAAGTATTTATAGTTATTGATGTATCTACGTATTGGTGAATAAAAATGAATAATGACGGGAAACAATACGCCTCTCCGGAGTCGCCTACTATTTCACTTGCTTTGCACACAGTTGCAAGCATTGTGGGAAAGGATAAAGTCAACGAAAATTGCAGATACCACATCATGCATTATGTTGCATCGCAACCATGCCCTGTTGATGCGCCAGATATAATAAAGCGATTAGGGTATCCGACGAATACGGTTTACCAAGCGCTTCGTGATTTTACAAATGTAGGATTAATCAACACATCTGCCGGAGACCTGAGAACTTATAAATGTACAGAACTCGGAGACCTTGTTTTAAGAGTTGTAGGGCAAATTGAAAGCAAAGTGGCAGAGAGAAGAATAAAAGGGTTAGAGCAGGAGCTCGCAAAACTGAAAGGACGGGTTTATTCAGGCAACAGCGATAGGTAATATTTGTTGTTGCTTATTAAGGTGGCGAATGCAAAATGACAGAACAAAAATCCGAACAGTGGGGTTGTGAGAAAACTGAAATAACAGAAAGAAGCAACTTTTATTAACCCCTCCGTGTTCTCTCAGGCTATGGCGGATATTGCACCTGAGCTGAGCATGCTTACACCGTTGCCTGACGCTGAAAGGCTCAGGGCAACTGTTAAAAAGGACTTTGAAGAGAGATACAGGCAGCTTCTTGGAGACCGGTATGAGGGTTTCATTGCCCATTCGCTTTCCTACATGAACAAGAGCATCCGTGTAAATACGCTGAAAACAACGGTTTCTGAAGTGAAGCAGCGTCTTGGGAGGCAGGCATTTTCACTGTATCAGGTGCCGTGGTGCAGGGAGGGCTTCTGGGCGAAGGGTGAAAGGACTGACCTTGGAAATCTTATTGAGCATTTTCTCGGCTACATATACATTCAGGAGGCGGCAAGCATGATACCTCCGGAAGTTCTGAAGCCGCAGCCTGGTGAAATTGTGCTGGACATGTGTGCATCACCCGGAAGCAAGACAACACAGATGGCGGCAATGATGCAGAATAGCGGCTTGCTTGTTGCCAATGACATAAATGGGGGCAGGATGAAGCCTCTCGGCCTGAATCTCCAAAGGCTTGGTATAATGAATGTTGCAGTTACTGTGATGATGGGGCAGCAGTTCAGGAAGAGGGGCATATCGTTTGACAAAATTCTTTTAGACGCCCCATGCTCAGGCACAGGAACGATAAGAAAAAGCACTGAAACGCTTAAGATATGGAACGCGGGCATGGTAAGGCGGCTGTCAAACACCCAGAAGTCCCTCATTGAAACTGCATTCACAATACTTAAAGCCGGTGGGGAGCTTGTGTACAGCACATGCAGCAATGAGCCTGAGGAAAACGAGGAAGTCATAGACTGGATGCTGTCAAGATTTCCAAAAGCCTCTGTTGAAAAGATAAGCCTTGACATAAAAAGCTCAGAGCCGGTAGCTGAGTTTGAAAAGAAGCATTATAGCAGTGAGGTGAAGAAATGCCTGCGCATATGGCCGCAGGACAACAATACAGAGGGCTTTTTTGTGGCCAAAATAAGGAAAAATAAATGATTTATTTATAATATTTGTAATTCTTTTAAAAGCCCTACAACATATGTCTCAATATCCTCGAGCTGAATATTTCTATACCCTTTTGCTATTCGCGCTTTTAGCTCATTAGTAACACCAGCAACAACCTTGTTATGAACAACAGATGCATCTTTTTCAGAAAGAGTCTCCGCTTTAGGATTTATTTTTCCTCTGCAGGCTCTCGCCGTCTTCAACGCACTTATTGCTTCTTTTTGATAATACCTCTTCAGACCAATGTCTTCGGCTGAATCTCCTAAGATTCTGTGGACTACAACAGTGGTTGAATTGCCAACACACATTCGAATAAACTTTTTTCTATTTTGGCTCATTTTTTACTCCTTCCAAAATTCTTTTGAATAATTCCTTATGAAATAATTTATATTTCAATAGAAATTCTGGACCAATAGTGTTTTCTTTAATGCTTATAACACTTGCTTCGCCAAAATGCCTTTCAATTTCCTTATCAATGAAACAGGAGTTTAACGGTTTATTGTCTAGAAAACATGCTATGGCGACAGCATTTCTTGTCAATTTGTATTTTTCCCGCCCATTTAAAAAATCAAAACTGTCAATCAGTGCTTTGCTCTCCAATAATTGCAAATCCAATAGTTTATATTTGATTAACCTGCTTTTAAGCACAACAAGACGTTTTTTTGCAATAAACCTGCTCAATAGCATTTGAAAAAGCGAATCGCTGGCTATTCCCCCTAATAATTCTTTTAACGGCAAAATGATTAAGTGAATATCAATTCCAAGCGTCGCTTTGAAATGTGCTTTTATAGCCGTATTATTTACGCTCTTCTCTGTCAAAACAACAATATCAATATCTTGAAATTCAAAACCGTGTTCCAGAAAAGAGCCTGCAACAAGCACATTGTCAACATTTGCAGCATGCTCAAAATAGTCAAAGATTTTTTCAATTATTGAAACTTTTATTGGCTCTAAAGACTTAACGTTATAGTAGTATGGCTTCAGTTTTGGTTTTGTAGCTATCCTTTCCGTGACTGGCTCAACAAGCACAGCTACGCCTATTTCAAGCCCAGGCGCCCTTTGCTTTGGTATGTAAATCTGATCCATCATCGTTCCCCTGCTTATTTTGCCCATTATCACTACCATATTACGTAAAACTACGTGATAATATAAAAAGCTTTCGCCACTGCTGGGACTATTTGACTTAATGCAGCAGGAGAAAGGATTTTTTCGTAGCGAAGCTACTCAAGATGGGTTAAGAGTATTCGTTTCAATAAGCAGCTCATTCACAACTTTGCATTTTGCACAAAATTTTTATATAAAGGCTTGCTGCTTTAATTTATGCCGCACATGAAGGATTCTACTGCGTCAGAAGCGCTTGAGGTTCTTTTAAACAGCGAGATGTATTTGTTCATTGCCGCCTCCTCCGCATGTCATACCTCCTCCTGCTGGAATTCAGCACCTGCTGAGAGTTTCCAGTCAGCAACTCGTATACCCATTTGACAATGCCACACAAAGCGGCCGCTATGGTGGGGTATACTGCTTTATAGTGGGGCCCTCTGATGATAAGGGGCTGCTTTTTTCGTTTTACCGGAACGATGACAAGCCTGGCAGAGTGATGATGTTGTCCACTCCAGATATTGAGCGTGTTTTTCCAGAGGAGAGGGCTGGCAGGCAGAATGTTTCTGTTAAAACGTCCCCGATTTTTGTGGAGGTTCACCATAGTAAGCTGGGTTATTTCAATACTTTCAATTTTGTATTATATTCCCGAATTGATGATATGCCAATCAGGATTGGTGCTGGCGGATACGAAACGGTAATAAAATACGAAACTATTGACCCGTTCACTCTTGAAGCGCGTATTCCGAAGACTCTTACGACTTATTGAACAGTTTATTCTGCAAAGTGTCCTCAAGAGAAACCATTTTAAGCAACATTTAATGAGCCGTTAAGTATGCGAATAACGGAAAAACACTCACTTTATGTTGCAGCAGCCATACTGCTGTCATTCGTATTTCTTTCAGTTTCATTCTCAGCTTCTAATTCTGCTGTCTGGGATGAGCCTACGCATTTGTCCAATGGCTACTATTTTCTTAAGACGGGTGATTTCAGCATGAATCCAAGCCATCCGCCGCTTACTCATTACCTTTTTGCAATGCCTTTACTGTTCACAGATGCAAAGCTTCAGGCAAATGCGGGTTCATACACGAATTACAGCTATGTTGCGTTTGCGCATGACTTCGTGTTTGGGCAAATCAGTAATCCGGACAGGGCGGTATTCACAGGGAGGTTATTCTTTACAGCGCTTGGCGCAATTCTCGGCTTTTTTGTGTTTCTCTGGGCAAGAAAGCTGTATGGCAGCGCATCTGGCTTGACTGCGCTGGCGCTTTACTCATTCTCTCCTGTGGTGATTGCCTTCTCGTCATTGGCGCTTACAGACATAACAATTACTGCATTTTATTTCCTGACTGTATTTTCCCTGTTTTATTACCTGAAAAATCCTTCTGTGAGGAAGTTGCTGCTCACAGGGCTTCTTCTTGGGCTTGCCATGGTGTCAAAATTCACGGCATTATATCTTTTTCCGGTGATTGCAATCCTCCTGATTGTCCGGCGCAGGGAATTAATGCTTCCGTTCAAAGTGCCATTTGAAAGTAAGCTTGAAAAAAAGGCGGCAGTCTGGAGAATAGCTGTGTTTATGGCAGTAATCGCTGCAATTGCTTTTGCTGTAATATTCATATTTTACCAGTTTCAGTTCACCACTCTTTCAGAAGCAGTCCCGGGGAGATTCCTTGAGAGGGGGTATGAGCTTTTACCCTCATTAAAGGGGCCTGCGCAGTTTATTGCAGAGAAAGTGCCACTGCCCGCAGCAGCTTACATCGGTGGAGTGATTGAGCAGGGATTCATATCCTCAGCAACAGTAAAGGAATCCTTCCTGGTGGGTGAGGTGTATGCCGGAGGAAAGTGGCAATTTCACCTTATAGGATTTGCTTTAAAGAACACCCTGCCGTTCCTGATAATCCTTGCAGCCTCGCTTTTGCTGTTCAAAAGAGCGCGAAGCAAAATCAGTAATGAAGCCTTCCTGCTTGTGCCAGCCCTGTTTTACATTGCAGCATTTATGCTCAACTCAATAAACAGCGGAATGCAGCACATACTGCCTGCAATGCCCTTCCTTTTTGTGTTTGCCTCAAAAATAGCGAAAATCAGGTTTGCAAAGAGGAACCTGAACATTGCATTTGCAGTATTGCTTGCTGTCCTGCTTGCATGGCACGTATACTCTGTTATAAGCATGCACCCGCATGAGCTTGCATACTTTAATGAAATAGCCGGAAAAGAGGACGGCTACAAATACTTTGTAGGGGCAAACCTTGACCTCGGGCAGGACTTCAGGGGGCTGATGCGTTATGTAAAAGAAAACAGCATAAGTGATTTGAAGTTAAGCTACTTCGGCACAAACGACCCATACTATTACGGGCTTAATTTCACATACCTGCCCTCGCCTTTCTTCCAGCCGTGGGTTTCCGGTTATGCTCCGTTAAAGCAGATGCTTTCCTCAGGCTATAGTGAGGATTGCTCGGAAAGGGCTGGCATGATAGCAATAAGCGCAACAAACCTTCAGGGTGTCAACCTGCTTAACAAAAGCTGCTACGACTGGCTTAGGAAATACCGGCCGATTGCAAAAATCGGGCGCTCAATATTCGTCTATAACATCACAGAACAGGCAAGGTTTAAATAAGAGGCAAACTGTCTGAAACCAAAATGAAAACGCAGATACAAATAGCGGTTCTTCTGATATTGGCAGGCGCTGCATTTGCCTATGGGCTGGGCATGGGTGAGTTCCATTACTACCCCTATGAGCCGCTTAAGACTTACTATCTCCAGTTTGCATTTAATGAGTATGACCGGACAGGTGACGTGTATGCGCAGACAAACGTGAGCAGGCTTATATCCATAGCCAGTGAAGCAGACGTGAATTCAAAAAGGGATGCGCTTATAAACTACATCTGGAGTGGCAGGGGCTTTCCTTACAACAGGATGCCGGACATTGTTGAGGCCGGAATCACTGACAGGCGCTATTCTTCAATGAAGAACCTGAAAAGCATTGATAGGCTCACAGTAAGTATGGACTACGGCATAAACTCAATAAGCTACATTTTCAGGCCTGAAAAAAGCAACGGAAGGCTGCTCATTTACCATCACGGTCACGTTGACGGGTTTGACAGGGGTAAAGGTAGCATACAATTCTTTCTGGACAAGGGCTACACTGTAATCGCATTCTCAATGCCTCTGCTTGGAATGAACAGCCAGCCTGTTGTTGATACAGGGTTCGGAAAGATAAAAATGACGAAGCATGAATATCTCCCATTCCTTGAAACAGGCGAGTTCTCTCCGATAAGGCTGTTCGTTGAGCCTGTTGCAGCAGCGCTAAATTACGAGCTGAAACTGAATAAATATGGCACAGTTTCAATGGCAGGTTTCTCCGGAGGCGGGTGGACAACAGTAATATACTCTGCCATAGATGAGCGCATATCAGGAAGCTACCCTGTGGCAGGCTCGCTGCCGATATACCTGAGGGTAAATGCACGGAAGGGCGACTGGGGGGATTATGAGCAGACAACGCCTGCACTTTACAGCATTGCAAGCTACCCGGAGCTTTATGTTCTCGGCTCATACGGGGAAGGCAGAAATCAGCTCCAGATATTCAACAAGTATGACCCGTGCTGCTTTGGAGGAACAAGAAGCAGGCTTTATGAAAAAGAGGTTATAAACACCCTTGCAGAAATCGGCAGAGGCAGCTTCATGGTTTCTGTTGATGAAACCGCAAGGGCTCACACCATAACAAAAAGCGCGCTTGCTTTGATAGATGCTGACATTGAAGGGACAGCTACCTGAAACCCTCTGACTTCAGTATGGCTTTGATTCCGCGCTCATTTATTGCGCAGCCGTCCATCTTCAGTCCCCACAAAACGCTCTCAAGGACAGCCTCTCTTGGGTTCTCAAAGTAAGAGGTTGCATAACGCTCAAGCAGCCTTTTTTCAAAAGCAATTGCGGCAAGCTCTGCAGAGCGCAGTATGCCCGTATCCTTTGTCAGCCTTCTGAAATTGTCAATCATAACCTGACTGGAGTCAACCCTTGTGTGCAGTTTTTTCTCAATAATCTTCGCAAGATGCTGGGGATGCTCAATAAGTTCGCGTGTAATGCGCTCGTCAAGAACAAGAGCAGATGCATCAAGATGGCTGGCAGCAGCAACAGATGCAATCTCGCCGTAATGCACAATGTTAAGCGGCCTGCCTTTGACGGAAAAGCAGCTGTTCGCAAGCTGTAGAAGCTCAATGGTTTGGGGCTTTGTAATCCTGTCAGCAAGCACCTTGACAACGCCCCTTGACAAAAGCTCTTCAACCTGCAATGCCTCAAACTTGAATTTTTTTGTATCAAAAGCGTCATCAACAAGCTCAGACTTCACAGATTCTGGAATGTAAAACTCGCCCTTGAAAATCCCCTTCAGTGGCTCAAGAAGCCACAGAAGGTTGTTCATAGTCATGCTAATCAGTGGCCCTGAATCAAAAACAAGCGCCTTCATGAAAAAATCCTCCTCGCAAGGGCAAGGCGCTTCTCAGTGGGAATAAGCTCATAAGACTGCTCTGAAAAGTGCGTCTTCCCTATGTAGTCCATAAGCTCCCATTTTGAAATGCCGAGGATGTCTGCAACTCTGCCTATTGAAATCCCGTGCTCATAAAGTGCAGAGCCTTTCTTAATCTCGGCCTGCTCTATCACATTTGAAACAAAGCGCTTAAGCCTGTCATCCTCAGCTCTTATCAGTTCAACAAGCTCTTTCATAAGAAGCGTATAGTCTTCATAATTCCTTGAAATGACTGCGTCCAGTGCCTTCCTGAGCTTTCCGGCTATGCTCCTCCTTTTCTGGCTCTTGTCTATCATCTTTGAAAGCGCATAAATCACAACAGCAAGGCTCAGTGAATCCTCATCCTGAAAAACAGAAGCGCTGTGGATGTTGCCGTTGCTAAGCCCTTTCAGCAGAAAAGAGTCGCCCTTGGAGATGGCACTGATGCAGCCCCTCAGGAGCCTGATGGTGTTAGAGCGCACTTCCTCATCCATGGGCTGCCTGTCTGCTGCGGATTATTTAAGGTTTTCTACTTGCTGCAAAAGCCACGTTAAGCCTGTCAAAAACAAAAAGATTTTTATATGAATTTCTTTACAAAAAAAGCATGATTGATGTTCTTAACAGGTTTATAGCCAAGGTGTTCAGGGACCTTTTCAAGAAGAAAAGGCATCTGAAGCTTGGCTTATACGGGCCGCCGAACTCTGGCAAGACAACGCTTGCAAACCGCATAACAGAGGACTGGCTGGGTGAGAAGATGGGCAGCGTAAGCAACATAGCCCATGAAACAAGGGAAATAGTCATAAAGGAGCAGATACACATCAAGTCTGGCAGGAAAGAGTTGTCATTCAGCCTTGTGGATACGCCGGGCATAGCGACAAAGATAGACTATGAGGACTTTGTCAAGTCAGGGCTTAGCGTGAAGAATGCAAAGAAGCGCGCAAAGGAGGCTACAAGGGGGGTAATAGATGCAATAAAATGGCTGGACGACATGGATGTTGTTGTAGTGGTGCTGGATGCAACCCTTGACCCATACTCTCAGGTTAACATTACAATCATAGGCAACCTGCAGGCAAGGGATATACCTGTGCTGATAGTGGCTAACAAGATAGACCTCAAGAAATCTGATGTGAAAAAAGTGCAGGCAGCATTCCCGCAATATGATGTGGTTGGGATATCTGCAAAGTTCGGCACAAGCATAGACAAGTTTTATGAGGCGCTTTTCGCGCTGGTGGGCTGAAATGCTGACGCTCCAATTCATACCATATTCTGAAGTTGAAAACCTGCCGCAGGAAGAGCGAATAAGAAAAATACTCAGCATAGTAAAGGAAGACAAGATAATGGTAATGGAGGGCAGGCTTAAAAAAGAGGAGGAAGGGGAGCTTATTCGCGCAACAATGGAGAATATAAGCGGAAAATTCAAGGGGATAGAAATATCCGTTGTTTATCCTGAAAGAAAGGAGACCCTGACAAAAAAATTAAAAGGAGTGCTTGCTGAAATGCTTCTCGGAGAGAGGCAGGGGCTTACAGTGATAGGGCCGGCTACGCTGATAAAAGAGATAAAGAAGGACCCTGACAAGATTCAGCTGCTCACAGCAGACAGGAAAACAAGAAGAAAAAGGTAACAATGCCACACCAGTGCGTCAGATGCAACACATTCTATGAAGACGGCTCAGAGGAAATACTGAAGGGGTGCGACTGCGGCGGGAAGCTGTTCTTTTACATCAGGCGGGAAAAGCTTGAAAAGGCAAGAAGCATAGTAGTAAACCTCACAGAGCAGGAAAAGGAGCAGATAGAGCAGGACGTGATAGACATAGTTGGCGAGCAGCAGAGCGAGCCTGTTATACTTGACATAGAGGCAATACGCATCCAGAAGCCCGGCAAATACGAGATAGACCTTGTGCCGCTGTTCAAGGGGGACCCGCTTGTCTACAAGGTCGGGGAAGGCAAATACATAATAGACCTTATAAAGAGCTTTGCTGCAGGGAAGAAGTGATTATTTCAGTATCCTTCTTGCCGCATTGAGTGCGTCTTGAACATCTTCTTTTGAGATATTTAAGTCTGCATTGTGCATCTTTAGCAAATCAAGGAATTCGCCTAATGGGACTCCTGCCATTTTAGAGCCTAACCCAAGACTGACTTTTTTCTCCTTATAAAGCTCTACTGCTCTCACTTTCTGACCTTTTTCAACTAATTCTCTGACGACTTCTGACCTATTCTCGTTTAAAACCTTGCCAAAAACATCCAAAGTACCCGTATTTAATCTTGAAGATACCGTTTCCATTTATCCCACCTCATTCCTAAAATGCTCATAAATTGCCTGTGAATATCTGCCTATTTC
>JACPBT010000030.1 GCA_016180145.1 Candidatus Woesearchaeota archaeon
ATATACTGAATAGAGCAATTAATTTAAAGTGGTTTAAAGCAGTTTATATAAAATATAAAGTTTGGGGAACAGATGGTAACTCTTGAACAAACTGTTGAGACTGCGAGGGATTTGCTTGCCGTCCGCAACCATTGGCTTTCTGATGAGGAGTTAAGGCGGGTGTATGAAGCGGTTTATCCTTCGCAGAAGTTGACAGACTCTGACATGAGTTTGCAGAATAATGAGATACAGCTGCGTGAAAAAGCAGATGCCGAGCTTGGTGACCGTATGTATGAAACATACCTCTGCCTTGTTGATAATTTTAATTTTCTTCAGTCTGGCAATAGGGAGCATAACCCGTTTTCAGGCATGTCCAGGCACTTGTGGGAGACTGCTTACAGGACAAATTTGATGGGTATGCCGTTTGAGGTTAAGGAGCTTGCTCTGATGCATTCCCTGCCTGAGCATAATGGGCGGGGTTTGAGTGAAGCTAAGAAAGAGATTGATAATTTGGCAGATAATTTTCAGGGACATCATCTCAGGGAGCCTTTGCGTTTGCATGCAAACTGGCATGGTATGCTTGTTGACCACCTTAACCTGAGAATGAGCAGGATAGCCGGCAGTAACCATACTGTCTCTAAAAAGCCTGTAAATGGCTCTGCAAAATTAGAAACAATGACAAACACTCTTTGCAGAATAAGCGTTGGTTATGATGAGGAGCGCAGCGCTGTCCAACGGCAGCTTAAAACAGTTGTAATGCTATCCCCCGATTCAAAAGAGAGGCTGGTTCCTTTAGTTGTTGTTGATAACCAAAGGCTTTATCCGGAAGTGAGGGCAAGGGTTCATAGGAATTATATGACTGAATTGTTTAACGGCGCTACTGAGTGCTTGAGAAAGGGTCATGATTACTGGAGCAATGTCCTTATTGTTAAGGGGCTTTGCTTCATTGACCGTATAAGGACAACGAACAGTGATGCTGCTGTTGAGAAAGTCACGAGGGAGTCTATGGAGTTCCTGTCCCGCTTGGATGTGATTGAGAGGCTAATTAAGCGTAGGGGTTTGGTAGACAATCCGCTTGCTTTTGTTAATGCTGCATTGAAGACTGAATTACTAATTGAACTAAAACAGAAAGCAGGTGAGGCAAGGCGCAGGAGGGACAATGCAATGGTTACTTATGCGACTGTCCTTGAAAGGCGTCTTGCATACGTTATGGACAACTATGCTTCTGTTGCTTCTGTGATGGGTCTCGTTCCTGTTTATAGTAATGACGCTGCTAGGTCTTCACTCTTCTCGCCTTTGGCACGAAGTTGAGCAGTTTTCCGTCTTTTATTCTGCCGCAGCCGTAGAAGTCTTTTCCGCTGCTTACTAATGCATAATTTTCTGCCGTGGTGTTGTTTTCCAGTTCTATGTCTTCTCCCCTGAGCCATTTTGTTATCTGCACCTCATTCAGCTCAATTACATTCTTCTTCGCTTTTTGCCCTATTATCTGGCTTCCCTCTATGCTGAGCCTTAACTGGTTAGCTCTCAGCTCTCCGAAGTATAGCCCTAAGGAGTTCACGTTCAGGCTTCTTAAGTCAACCCGGTCTATTGCTCTTGTTGCGAGGAATATGTCGTTTTCTCTTTGCAGGATGCCGCATTCCAGTCTTTCCGTGTATCCCCATTGTTCTGCGAGCAGTTTGGTTACCTCTTTTGTTTTTTTGCTGTTCAGGACTTCAAGGTTTTTTATTATCATTTTACACGCCCCAGAGGGGATTTTTCTTTCTCATTATGGCTGCTATTTCACGCAGCGCCTCTTTTTCGTCTTCTGACAGGTAGTCTTTGAGTTCTTTGAGTCTGCGGTATTCCTGCTCAGGTATGTGGCTATATAGCGTGTCTCCCTCACTCACCTGTCTTCCTATTGTTATTTTTTCGTATGCTACCGCCACTTGTTTTCCTTTTTTGGCTTCGGTTATGTTTTCTTTTTCTTCCTGTATCTCTTTGACTGTTGTTATTGGGTTGTCTTCCTTCATCAGCTGCGCCCCTGCCTGCAGCGTTCCGAGCAGCACTTCTGTTCCTGCGATTGCCGGGTTGTTTTGCCTGAACACGTATCCTTTAAGGAGCAGGACTTTGCATGGCTTTGCTGTTTTTTTGAATGACGCCTTTTCCAGTTTTGATTTTTCCTCTGCTCTCCATGCCTGCAGCTTTTCTATGAGCGAGTATATGACATTGTCTGTCATTATCCTTATTCCAATGGTTGTGAGTTGCGGAGCAGGAACATTGAATCCTATGACGACTGCTGACAGCGGCTCTGTTTGCAGGGATGCCGCCGCATCTGATATGTCTTTTCTTGTGATTTCGCCTATGGCTGCTTTTTTTACTTTTATGCCGTTTTGCCTCAGGAGTGTTGCCAGCGCTTCAAGTGAGCCAAGGGTGTCTGCCTTTGCTACTATGCCTTCGTCGTCCAGCTGTATTGAAAGCTCTTCAACCTGCTCTTTTACAAGTCTTTTTGCCTCTTCTGCGTCTTTTGCTGCTATGAGCGGCATGCCTGCCACTGCTTCATCTATTCCCGGTGCGGAGATTTTTACCCCTGTTGCCGCCACGACCTGCTCAACCTGCCTGAAGTTTGCGGTTGAGTCGCGCATTTCTGAGAGTGGTTTTGGCACAAGGAGGGATTTTATTTTTGTTATTATCGGCTGTGTTGTTGTGCCTATGGCTATCTGCTGTCCTTTTTTGAGAACTCCATCGTATATTATTACGTCCAGCGTTATTCCCAGCCCTTTTTCTTTTTTGACTTCAAGTATTGTCCCTTTTGCCGCTGTCTCCTCTGAGTATTGCAGCTTTTCACCGAGGAATCTTTGCGAGAGCCCTGCTGCCATCACGAGCAGTTCCGGCACGCCCTCTCCTGTTTTTGCCGAGCATGGCACTATGGCAAGTGTTTTTGTGTAGTCTGTCACCCTGTCAAACCTGTCTGCGTTGAATCCGAGTTCTGAGAGTTTTGCTACGAGGTTGTATAGCTCTGTGTCAAGCTGGTTTTGGACTTCTTTTTGCTGTTCCTGTATGCTTTGGAGCAGTGTTGTGCTGCTGCTTCTCCACCCGCTTATCTTGTCTGTCTTGTTTGCCGCTATTATGAATGGTGTTTTGAATTGCTTGAGTATGTTTATTGCTTCAAGCGTCTGCGGCATTATGCCTTCTTTTATGTCCACTACCAGGACTGCAAGGTCTGCCAGTGTTCCGCCCCTCTTTCTCAGGCTTACGAATGCCGCATGCCCCGGTGTGTCTATCATTAGCAGTCCGGGTATTTTTAATTCTATGCCGAGCTGTTTCAGGAGGGGGCTGCACAGCGTGTTTATGGTGTGTGCAGGAACTATTGATGCGCCTATTGACTGGGTTATCTCTCCAGGCTCTGATTTTGCGACAGCGGTCTTTCTGATGAAGTCCTGCAGTGTTGTCTTTCCTGCATCCACATGCCCCAAAAAAGCGATTATTGGCGTCCTTATCATGCCGTTAAGAACCCTGCGATTGCTTTTAAACTTTACTGGTTGAACGTTAAGAACCCTGCGATTGCTTTTAAACTTTACTGGTTGAAATGTGCTGGTAGCTGCTAATAACTACGGACAACAGTAGCCGTCACTGCTACGGCTGCCGAGCAACTGCAACTTCTGCCGCCGGTAATAACAGTAAGAAACATTACCGTCTTTGTCTGCCTTTATTTTATCATTCTCATTGCGGTCAGGTATGGGAGTATCTTGTTTCTTATGACTGGCGATAGCCTTTCTGTGTCGTTTTTTGTTCCGAACCAGATTATTTTTTTGACTTCATTTGCTGGTTTCGGTTTTGTTTTCAGCTCTCCCTTGTAGAGTTCTACTGTGAGTATTGCCTCGCCGTCTGCTGCTATGTCTTCAAACCTTCCGAGCTGTTGCAGGCTTTGCTGTTTTATTTCTGCGTTGATTTCTTCTTTTATTTCTCTGGCAAGGCATTCTTCCGGTGTTTCGTTCTTTTTTGGCTTTCCGCCGGGCAGCAGGAGCTTTTCCTGCTCTTTTTCAAGCTGCAGGAGTATCTTGTTGTTTTTTATTACTATCAGCCCGTATTTGAGGATTCTCTTCATGCAGTGGCTTATGAGCCTTTGCTTTTAAGCTTTGCGGCGCATTCCAAAAGTATTTATACGTCCCGCAGATTCTTTTGTCCATGTATAGGGTAGTTTCAGAGGGTGCTGCGCGTATCAGGGTTCCTTCTGTTAAGGTTGTTACAAGGAATATGCCTGTTTTTTATAATCCTGTGATGAAGCTTAATCGTGATGTTTCTGTATTGCTTCTTAAGTGCGTTCAGGATTCTGGGATTAGGGTTGCTGACCCTTTGGCTGGCTCTGGCGTGCGTGGCATCAGGTTTCTGCTTGAGCTTGGCAGGCGGAAGGTTGATGAAGTGCTGCTTAATGACGCTTCAAAAGATGCTGTCGCTAATATAAAGGGCAATCTCAGGCTTAATGGGATTTCCGGCAGGAAGGCTGTTGTGAGTAATGATGATGCCTCGCTTTTCCTTCTGAAGAACAGGCCTTTTGATTATGTTGACATTGACCCTTTTGGCTCTCCGGCCCCGTTCCTTGACGCTGCCGTAAAATCTGTCTCAAGGAATGGCATTCTTGCTGTTACTGCAACTGATACTGCTGCCTTGTCAGGCACTGCCCCCTCTGCGTGTATGCGCAAGTATTGGGCTGTTCCTGTCCGTAATTTTATGATGCATGAACTTGGCTTGCGCATTCTTATTCGCAGGGTTCAGCTTTCTGCCGCCTCTGTTGAGCGCGCATTGGTTCCTGTTTATTCTTATGCAAGGCAGCATTACATGCGTGTTTTTTTCCGGTGCGTTAATAAGCTTGTTGAGGTTGACCGGGTGCTAAGGCAGCACAGATTTGTTTCTTTCTGCAGCTCATGTCTTAACTTCTCGTTTGGTGCTGCTGAAAAGCGCTGCGTTGTGTGCAGGAAGTCTTGTGTCTCTGTTGCTGGTCCGTTGTGGACTGGCAGCTTGTTTGACGGGGGGCTTGCGTC